>NZ_JBMFKV010000032.1:0-16482 GCF_049971835.1 Pyrobaculum sp. | reverse complement strand
GTTGGGGCCGTGGCCCCTGGCGCTGTCGATCCCATACCTGTTGGTAGTCGTTTCGTACCCATACGCGAAGAGGATCCACTGCCTCCCCCATATACACCTAGGCGCGGTCTACGCGCTTGTGCCCCTGGGCGCCAGCATCGCCATGCATCCCTCAGACATCGTAGCCGCCCTGTCCAACACGCCTTGGCTTCTCGTACTCGCCGCAACACTGTGGGTCGCCGGCTTTGACGTAATGTACTCAAAAAACGACTGTGAATTCGACAAGTCGCACGGCCTCGGCAGCATACCGGCGTGCTTCGGCTTGAGGGCTGCCGACTACGCGGCGTTTGCACTACTGGCCACCTCAGCGGCGTTGAACGTAGTCAACTACCTAGTCCACCGTCTGGGACCCGTCGGGCTTGCGGTGACTCTCGTAGGGGCGGCTCTTGAGATCTACTCAGCAGTGCTCGGAGCCAGGGGGCAGGAGGCCACAGGCTTTAACCTTAATTTGTCGGTGGGACTGCTGATACCGTTGGGGATATTTATCGGACTTTTGAACATATAGCGGCGAGGAGCATCATTACGACAAGCGGCGCAACGGCGCTGAAAAAGGGGTTTGCCAACGCCCCAGAGGCCGCCGCCCCGACGGCGTAGCCGAGGTTATTTACAGCTTGGTATATCCCGTACCCCCTGCCCCAGTAGGCGCCAGCCACGTACCTCGACAGTGACTGGTCAAGCGAGGTGGAGGCGACCGCCGCACCCAGGCTCTCCAATACCCACCACAGGGAAAACACGACGGGGCTCCGCGCCGTGGCCATGCCGACTAAGGCGACGGCCATTAAAACGCCGCCGGTTAATAAAAGGGGCGTGTCTGGCCTGGCGAGCCTCGGCCCGTACAGCCACGAGAAGACAGCTGGGAGGTAGACTAGAATTGCCGAAAACGGCGAGAGGGAGAACCTACCGTGTAGATATGGCAGAATCTGAGGTCCGTACAAGCCGGTGGCTAGCCCCAGGAGAAACGCCACGGCGACTATACAACCCGCGACTCTGATATTTTCCTCCTTGTGACGGGTCGCCAGGTGGACAGTTTCACTCGGCAGTAGTAGGAGAGAGGTCGCAGATATTATAGCGAGGGCTAGGGCAGACGTCTTGAAGGCCGGCGCGTAGCCCCACAGCTTATCTAGAAAGTAGGTGATTGGTATAAACGCGCCGCCGCCTACTGCGCCGACAGTCGCCGCAATCCTCATTTTGGAGTACAGGTTGGGATTCTCCAAGCCTCCAATATCAGATATATAGGCAATAGTGGCTACGTTGATTAAGCTTGAGGCGACCCCGGCGAGGAACAGCGCCGCGTATATCTGCAGAATTTGGCTGGAGCAACCTAGCAAAGCCATGGCGGCGACCAACACGGCGGCCCCCACCATGTTGGTAAGCCTCCTGCCGAGGAGGTCGGCGGAGGCTCCCGCAACAGGACGTATCGCCACCACCGCCAGGGCGTACATTGAAAACGCCAGGCCGATCTCTATCCCCCCGCCGCCGAGCTCCAGGATGTAGAATGGGAGTAGGAAAACTACGAGGGAGTAGGGAGTGGAGAGTAGGGAATACGCCCTGAGATCAGTTTTTAATGTGCTCGTGACCAACGACGTAGATCCCATCCACCACGCCCAGCCCACCCTCGCGGCCGTGGGGTGACGGCCTCTCGTCGCCGTGTAGCTCCGTGGCCGCTTGTATGGCGGCGGCGAAGCGGCTCACCAACTCCCTGTCAATGCCCTCGACAATTAGATCCTCCTTCCCCTTTACCTCCACCTTCACCCCCTTGGGGATCTCTAACACTATCTTGGACTTGCGGCCAAGGAAGTTTTCAATAATTAGCTGGTTCCCCTGTACCTTCACTAACATGGGGAAGTGCGTGTATATAACCTTGAGCTTATACCTCCACCCCTTAGTCACGCCGAGAAACATGTTTTTGAGAATACCCTTATACGTCCCAATTATTGAATAATCTCTCTTCCTAGCGTTGAAAACCTCCAAGACTATCCTCCCGTCTTGGAGGTTCATCACCACCGGCGTGTTTCTAAACTCCTTCACAACCTCGCCAAGAGGCCCCTTTACCTTCACCAGATAGTCAAAGGGCCCAGTCTTCTCAATAGCGACACTGACGCCCTTCGGCACCTCAACCTCCTCGACGCTGTAAGCCACACGCATAAGCCGCGTTCAACGCCACATTTAAAAAGTTTGTCCACCACTACGCGGCGCCCTACAATACCTCTCAACGCCTCTGAACGACCCTGGCGGCTCCAACACAACTGCCTTCCCCGATAACCACATCCTCTGACGCCCTTGACACAACGGAAACTCGTTTCATTAGCGTACGTGCGCAGAGCGAGTTAGTGCATAAGGCGTTTTGCAGGTAAAGCCGTAAGCGGCCGTCCGCAACTGACCGCCGCCCAGCCCCCGGGGGCAAATCTCGCTGACGGCGTCTTTTAGAGCCTATGTGTCCGGCGCCTCGCGTCTCAGCAACTGTTTCAACGCAACTGCGTCGTCATACATATAGATGTTGTTAAACATGACGTATACCGCGTCGCCCTGGAGCTTTCTTATAACCGCAACTATTCTCCTTAGGTCGTCATCGGTGTATTTGTAGCGATAGTTAACTTCGCCCTTGCCAAGCCCGTGGAGTCTGAAGTAGTATAAATCAGCGGGCAACGGCTCCCTCCTCAACGAATCTACTACGATCAGGATGCCCAGGTCGGCTACCTTCCTTATGAGGCCGGGATCTCTATACGTCTCGCCTCTGGGTTCCCACGCCAGCCTCCAGCCACCGGCTACAGACCTAAAAAAGTCGTAGATGTGCGGCAACGGCTTGAGGCTTGGGGGAGTCTGGAAGACCAACACCTCGGGGCGCAGAGGCGCAACTGCCTCTAGAAACTCCTCCCAGAGCCTAAGGTTTTCCCCAGTCGGTTTTAACAAGCCGTGCCCCTCCCCCGGCTTGAAGCCCCTGGTCCTTTTAAATGTCGGGCTGTCGGGGGGGTGTGTAATGCCTTGAAACACCTTAGCCGTGAAGTGGAATTCTGGGGCCTCCCGCCTAAGCTCCGCCATCCTCTCCCGCCGGGGCATGTTGTAAAACGTCTCCTGCAACTCCACGACGTCTAAGGCCTCGTACACGACGCGGCGGGCCTTGGGGAAGCCACACGTGCCAACTAACACCTTCACATAGATACTGCCTATTTAACTTATTAACAGTGTAGTGCCGTGGATAAGAAGTCGATATACTCCGGAGTCCAGAGTTGCTACGCAGTGGCTGAGGGCATGTACGTAGAGGGGGGCAAGATGGACCTAGCAAAGGCGGCGGCCCACCTCTACCTCCACATGAGGGATCTAGAGAGAGGCTATACATACGACCACGAGTGCCGACGGATTAAGATGACGCCTGAGCTATTCGAGGCTAGGTCGAAATTCCTAGTTAAGCTGTGCAGAGAGCAGGAGGGGACAGACTGCGACGAGGTAGAGCGTCTGGTCAACCACGTCTTGAAGAAGTACGAGCTACCGCAGTGGGCCTTGGAGATAGCCATGAAGAAGATTGTGAAGATATCGCGGCTTTTCTAAAACATTTATATATCCATAGTCCCATGGCCCAATGAGCGATAAACGGAGAAGCGTCGAGGAGAATCTTCGTAGGCTTCCTGTGGACTACACGGAAGAGGAGGGCGAGATTGTAGTTAAGGTGGGCAAGGGGAAGAGGCTCCCAGAGTCCCAGTTTAGAGAAACTATCAACGAGCTAAAGAAGATGGGCTTCAAATTTGACCCAGATACCAAGACCTGGAGAAAGAGGGCTTAGATATCTACATAAATCTCGCCTCCTTTTCCCCACCCCCTCGCCATCCCCTTTGTGTTATAGGCGTAGGCCGGGCTCCCCCTGGAGTCTATTCCAATTATGCCCACGGTGTCCGGGCCGTAGATCTCGGTGACACGTCTGACGACAGTCTCCAGAGCCGTAGCCACGTCGCCCGTCTTTAAAAGCTCGTCGCGTGCCCTCAGCGACAGGGCAGACATTATTATGACCTCGCCAACGCCGGTGGCGCTGAAGGCCCCCACCCCGTTCTCCGCCCAGAAGCCAGCCCCGGGGATCGGGCTGTCGCCAATCCTCCCAGGCCACTTCAGCCACACCCCGCCTGTGGAGGTCGCGGCGGCCACGTTGCCGTCCCTATCCACAGCGACGGCGCCGACGGTGTCCCCTACAAATTCTATAAGTTTCTTGTAGTACCACCTGCCATGCCTAGCCTCCTGGAGTACTTCGTAGAACCTTTTGTTTTTCTCCTCGGTGTAGAATTTATGGCTGTGATCCAGCAAGCCGGCCCTCGCCGCCAACAGCTTCGCGCCTTCGCCAGATATTATTACATGGTCGGTGTTTTCTAAGACGTAGCGCGCCAGCCTCACGGCGCTCTTAACACCGTCGACGGCGGCGACGGCGCCCGCCTTCTTAACACGTCCATCCATCACTCCTGCGTCCATGTAGATTCTCCCATCTATGGCGTACACCGAGCCGTACCCAGCGTTGAAGACGCCGCTCCTCTCCATATACTCCACAGCGGCGACCACGGCGTCGAGGGCGCTACCCCTCTCAGCCGCGTGCAAGCCCTCTACTATTGCATCTGCGAGGATCTTCAAAACGCGGTTCCTGCGCTGTTCGTCAACCCTCCATTGCCCAGCCCCGCCGTGGACGGCGACTACCGGCTTCACTGGATAAGAGAAATCTTGTCCTCAAGCTCCCTGGGCACTAGAAAGCCCGGGGAGGTGACCCTCCTCCCCGCCACAGCCACGTGTCCATGTACTATCAACTGCCTAGCGTGGTATATAGACTTCGCCAGCCCCATCCTGTATATAACTGTTTGCAACCTCCTCTCTAATACAGCCCTCACGTCAAGCGACAGTATTCTATCTAGAGAGACGTTGGGATCTTCGATAAACCCCATCTTGTAGAGCTTCTCCTTAAACGGCATCTCAAGCGGCGCCCTCTCCTCGGCAGTCATAGAAAGCAGAGAGCGGGCGCGCCTCACAATCCACTTCAGCCTCGCCCTTGCAAGCCACAGCTCCTTCTTATTCCTAAGCCCGTACTCGCCCATCAGCTGGAGCTCCTCTAGCAAAAGAGACTTGTTCCAGATCTTCTTCGGCTTACCGGCGAGGTACCTCTTCTTAGGCTTCTTCAAGCCACCCATACACCCGCCTCAGCACTGCACACTTTATAAGTTTTTACTTACCCCCAGCGGCGGCCTTCTTCTTAGTAACGCCGGCAGTGGCGCCAAACCTCCCAGTGGTGACTGTCCTCTGCCCTCTAACCTTTAAGCCAAGAGAGTGGCGGATACCCCTCCAGCTCTTCAACTTCTTCGCCAGGTCCACATCTCTCTTAGCCGCCAGCACGAGCTCAGAGCCAATCAAGTGGATGTCCCTACCCGTCTCCGGGTCCTTCCTTCTATTTAAAAACCAGGCAGGCGCCAGTTCGTGGAGGTTCCGCACCGCCCAGTCAAGTTTGTTAATCTGCTCCTCCGGGAGCGCGCCTAGGATGGCGTGGGGGTCAATACCCAGCTTCCAGCAAATCGCGTAGGCAGTGGCTATGCCAATTCCCTTGATTTTAGCCAGGGAGTAAGCCACCTCCTTCCCCCCGTCAAGATCCGTATCGCCAATACGTACGATGGCCCTCATTTCCTGAGACACAGAAGGCGGGACGGCAGAGTTTTTAAATTTTTATTGCCGCTTGAGCCTGGGGTTGACAATAGGCTCCAGAGCGAAGAACACCAGCACGAACCCAACCGCCGTCACGATAATCAACAGGCCGGGCGGCAGGATCCACCACCACGCGAAGTTCTGAAGCGCGCCGTTGTCGAAAGCTTGTTGTAAAATCTGGCCCCAGGTGGGTATCGAGGGATCGCCCAGCCCCAGAAAGCTGAGGCTGGCCTCAGACAATATGGCCCCCGGTATTGCAAATATCATGAGGGCGAAGGCGTAGGGCAACACCGGCGGCAGTATATGCCTCCTCATAATCCACCAGCTACTAGCCCCAGCCAGCTTCGCGGCCTCGACGAACTGGCTCGACTTTATGCTCAGCACCATAGATCTGACAATAATCGTGGTGCCAGCCCAGCCAAAGACCACCAGCACCAGTATTATGTTGAAAATACTGCGTCCAAGCACAAAGACAAATAGGATGAGGAGTGGGAGGGTGGGCAGGTTATTCATGACGTCTGCAAATCTCTGAATCCCCTCGTCTACTCTACCGCCGATGTAGCCGCTGAGAATGCCCAAAGCCAGCCCCACCAAGGTGGCGAGCAGCGCCACCACGCCGCCGATGAAGAGAGCCACGGGGAAGCCAAATAGCAAACCCTGGGCGAGGTCGCGGCCTAGGTAGTCTGTCCCCATCGCGCCGTAGACGGCGCCCTGGATGACGAGGCGGACGAGGCCGATCTCATCTCTCGGATCTCCCACCATCTCAACCTCGAAAACATAGGTGCCCTTCAGCGTCTTAAACGACTCAGCTACGCAGTTTTTGGAAAGGGGCTGGCCAAAGACTATGTAGGGCAAAAGAGAGGCCTCTCTGACGTCCGAGGTGGTGCAGGCAACCCCCAGATCGTTGGCAAAGGCCGTCACCTTCCTTATAGCTTGGGGATCCGCGCTGAGGATGATAGATCTGGGGTTCTCCACAAATCTAACGTACGGCGCCGCCTCTCCAGGCCTAGGCGGAGGTATACCTGTATCGTAGTCAAGCAAGACGACCTCTCTGCCGTCTGGCCTCTTTACTTTAAGAGAAATCACTGGGACATCTCCGTAGAAGGTCAGATTTGAGTATTTGAAAATTATCCCAGTGGGGAATTTATCTGAGTCTAGGGTATAATTAAACACCCACCTTTTCACATTTTCAGACACCTCACTAGGCCTATACATATTTTTAACATAATGCTGGGGTAATCTATACGGCACGAAGTAGTTGTACCAAACAGGCGGGACAAGCTTCGGATAGTCCTCCCAGAATTTCGGATTTGACCAGTACTTGGTGCCGTAGTCGAGCGGGAAGGTTAACACCACGTATATCGAAATCAGCGAGAACAGTATCAGAATCGCCGCTCCCGCCAGCCCCGCTGGACTCTTAAAAAACTCCCTAATCATGACAACCTAATACGCGGATCCACCACGACGTAGAGAACCTCCAGGATAAACCTAGCCACGATATACACCAAGGTGAAGACATACGTCAAGGCGAAAATCACCGGCTCGTCCAGCGCCGTAATCGCCTGGTAATAAAGCGACCCCATCCCAGGCCAGTTGAAGACCCTCTCGGTAATTATGTAGCCAGAGATGGAATATGCAAGGCTTAGAATTAAGTTTGTCAAGATAGGCGGCAGAGATGGCCGGAGAATATACCTACTCCTCACCACACCCTCCGGGAGGCCCTTAGCCCTGGCGAAGTTAACAAAATCCTCTTGCGACACGTTAAAGACTATGTTCCTGGTGGTATACGCCCAGCTTCCGAAAAACACGATGAATGAGGCCATGAGGGGCAGGGCTAGGTGCCACAGCAAGTCGAGGGCATACGCCAGCGGCTCCTTGGGAGGGGGCACAGACACCATGCCCCCCGGCGGGAATATCTGCACACCCCACAACACCTTAGGCCCGTAGGCGAGGGCCAGTATTAAAACGAGGCCCGTAAACCACAGCGGGAGGGCGTAGGAAGCCGCCGATAAGATAGAGACAACCCTATCAGATCTGCTTCCAATATTAGAGCCTATGTACAGACCCATCCATATACCCACAAGAGAGGTGAAGAGTATACCCGTGGTGGTGAGGATGATGGTGTTAGGCAACCGATCTATGATTAGGTCAGATATCTTGTTAGATCCCCAAGATGACTGTAATGTCCTGGAATATCCCAAATCTAGAAATAACAACCTGTAGATTAACTGAGGCAACCTCACGTACCAAGGCTTGTCGAGACCCAGCGCCGCTGCCCTCTCCTTCTTATACTCCTCTACAGCCCTTTCCAAAACTGTAGGGTCCTTTATCTGCCTACTAAGCTGTTGTTTATATTCCTGCACCTCGGCAGTTAATGTAGAGTTTAGTACCTTATCAGACAAACCTGTTGCCCCCATTATAATAGCTAATAGAAACAGTACACCGATTAAAACAATTATGAGAGTTACGGCCTTTACGATAAGCGTTTTTGCAAGAGAAGCCATGGATCCAAAAAACAAGAAGTTTAAAAAAGCTATCGGAGGTTTATATAGATCTATCTAGCCTTCGTCTCCTCTTTACCCCCGCCTCTCTTCCTAAGCGCAAAGGCCAAGGCGCCCAACACGGCGAGTAAACCAACTACACCGGCGGCTAGGGCCTCTGTGGTGCCGGTGGCAGGCAAAGCCGTCGTGGTAGTTACCACGGTCGGAGGCGGCGGAGAAGTGGGCTGTGGCGATGGAGTTGGAGAAGGCGTGGGCGATGGGGTCGGAGTAGGCGTTGGGGTTGGCGTGGTGGGGGCCGCGGTCTTTGGTATGAATACCTGAGTCGCCTCGGAGACCACCGGCACGTTCTCCGCGTAAGTCAGTAGCCAGAATTTATACGCCTTGTTAGCCGTTAACTTCGACGCCACGTCTGCAGGTATTGTAACTGTAAGAGGTGCGGCGCTCGCCGAGGCTAAATCCGATATGTATACAAACTTCCCGGTGGTTGGGTCTATAATGCCCCACTTGTAGTATATCTTACCAGCGCCGGGCGGCACCTCCAGTGAAATAGACACAGAGCCGGATTTGCCCACGGCGATTGTGGGGATATTAATCGCCTTGACAGACACAGGTGTCGCGGTGCCGAAGTAGAATGCGCCTGGCTTGTAGGGATAGGTGGGGTCTCTATACGCCCTAAGCTCGATGTACTGCTTAGCTGTGTCTATCGCGTAGAGATAGAACGGGCCCTGGGATATCACCATGTGGCCGTATTTGTTGTACCAATCCACAGCGGCCCTATACCTCGCCAAAGCCTCGTCTTTCGTAAATAGGACCTTGTCTCCAACCTTAAACCTGTCTTGTGGGAAGAGACCTTTATCAGCCGCCGACTGTAGAACAGTAGCGGCCGCCTTGGCGTGGTCTTTCAAAATCAGCGACAGCCACGGCACATTGTATTTGGTAGCCCCAGCCCTAGAAGCGGCATATGTCTGATTCACGTAGACCAGCTGATCCACCGCGTAGTAGACCTCCCAAGGCATGTCTGGAGTCACCACCGCTTGAACCGCTATGTAGTTGGGATCGAAGTGCCAGTAGTCGACGTAAACCTCAATCGCCGTGTCGTTTAGTATCCTAATCCCCTTAATTATCGCCATAGTGCTATTCACATATGAGGCAACGCCAGACTCGCGGGCCACCTTTTTCGGATCGTTAGAAATATCCCACAGGAATGCATAGATATACAACACATCGGCTAGCTTTATCGGCTGGCCGTGGTGCCACTTGGCACCTATGTATTTAGCGTAGTTGATGACTACTTTTGATTTGGCCTTGGCGCCGCCAGCGCTGACCCAAGCCTTCTGCTTTGCGTCCCATCTATAGGCATCAGCCGGAACGTCGAAGTACCCGTCTGGCCCCTTAGTCTCCACAGAGTAGGTGGCCCTAAACGGCATCGGCTCGCCGGTAAACGGATGGTTCCATATAGCAGGGTCGTACATCATCCTGTACCAGTCCACCGAATAGACGTCGGTAAAGCCGCCCTGCGGAACCGGGTTCCAGGCACTTGACGCAGTCCAGACCCACAGGTGGCCCACGTTCACTACGTCTTTACCTGGCACGTACCAGTTCCTTGCGTTGTACACAGAAGCCCTCAGCCCGGCGCCTAGGTCAACAGTTACACCTTTTAGGTTGGGTGAGGCTACGTAGGCGTTTAGATTTGTATTGACAAACACTCTTATCGACTCGCTGATGCACATTAAAGTGGCCTTTCTATAGAGATCTACATATTCTTGGAAGGACTTGAAGGCGCCCTTATATAATGTGTCCGTAATCTTGTCTATTGTCTCATTTGCGTAGTTGTACCAGCCAGTGGTGCCCCACCCGGGCATGTAGCCAAACCACGAGGCGCAGTACTGCGAAATAGAGCTTGTATCCCACCTGTCAAGTGCGCCCTTACCCCAGCCCTCGGTGTAGAAATGCCACTGGAACTCCTTGGGATCAGTCCCGTATACAGTCTGTATCGCCACGTCAAACGTTACATACTTCCTATCCACTGTGAATCCCAGTTGCTCAAGGGCCGAGGCGAAGGCGTCGCCGATGTCCTTACGCTCGTCCTCGATGCGGATCAGACCTATTATCGTCACCGGCTTACCCCCACAGTACCACTTGCCGTCGGCGCCCTTCGTGGCGCCCAGCTGGGGCATTCTCCTATCCACCACAGACTTGGCGTAGTCTAAGTCGTACCTTATCCCAAGCTGGGAAATTATGTCAGCCACCACAGAATATGTGGGGTCGTAGGGGGACAGCCAGATGTACATCGGCACGGCGAATCCCTTGAAAATTTCATTCGCCACATAGTCCCTATCCACGACAAACTGCATGGCGAACCTAATCTCGCGGTCGGAGAACGGGTTGAGACAAGGCGGATTTGTCGGCGCGGGGTTGAGAACTATATCGTTGAAGCCGGCGGCCGCGGTGTAGAGCGCGACAGTCGGATCTCCCTTAAGCGGAGCCGCCAGCGACGCTCTCATGCCGAATATATAGACATCTATGTCGCCGGCCTTAACCGCGGCGGCCGCCTGGGCAATCGGTACAGATTTACCGATGATTTTATCAACAGCTGGACCTGGGCTCGTGGTGGGAGGCGTGTATTGGGCAAAAAGCATCGTGCCCAGTATCATTATCGCCAATAGGACTATTTTGATTTTCATAAGTTACATGATTCACGTCCTTTTTAAATTTTCCTCTATTTTTACATTTATAAAAATAGTAACCGAGTAGAGAAGAATAACGGCTCCCACAATAAGTAGAAAAAGAGCCACGAGAACAAGCAGAGGATCTACACACCGCCCATAGCCACAGTGAGCCTGCCGATACGACTGCTGGAATGCGATAAGCAAAGAAAAAAAGAGCAGTAAAAAACCAAACGCTATTAGGATTCCTATCCTACCTACGCCTCGCCGCGGCAAGCGCCCCCGCCAGCCCAGCGACGACGCCGAGCCCCATCACGGCGTAGCTAGTCGGATCGACATACGGCTTCTCCACATATATCTGTTGCGTCTGCGTGACAGTACTGACGGACGTGGTAGTGACGTAGGAAGTCTCCGTAACGGTTAACGTGTCGGTCCTCGTAACAGTCAGAGGCACAATCCTGTTCACAGTGGTGGTTGTGTACGCCAGCGGGAAGTTGCCCCAGCTCAAAGACTGCGGCTCCAAAACCGCGGAGGCATCCCTCGTGAATGTCCTGAGTGGCGTATTTGGCCCCAGTATGTCCAAGACTCTTGGCACGGTGCCGGAGAGCACCGCCGAGGCGTTAGCCGCGCCGACGCCCACAGTCCACTCCTGGGCCACCGGCCCGAAGGGCCTGATCCGGCCGGGGCCGAAGCCGTCGTATGACGTAACTAAGACGTAGTATCTCCACGTGGGTTGTGGGAAGTCGCTCATCAGCCTAGTGGTGGGCGGTATGAGCTTCCTCGGCACAACAGCCACTATGGAGTTGCCCTGAGCGTATACGCGGGGTAGCGGAGACACGCTGATGGTTCCGCCAGTGACGTCCGCCACAGCCACATAGTTAACCGTCTCGTTACCCCACTTAGGCCCAATGAAAATAGCAACATCCCACGGAGCCTGCCCCGAAAATCTCACGCCGGGCGTGTACTTATACTGAGTTAGATTCGCCGGATCTGGGCAGAAGAAGCGGGTGGCTTCGTCGAAGAAGGCGTTGCCAGACGCAACATTGCCGTCGTCCGGCCTAAGCACGGAGCAGGACACGGTGCCCCAGGGGTTGCCCGGGAACCCCCGGCTTATGTATATCTGGACGTACTGGAGCGAGAAGCCCGTCTCTGAGCCCCAGGGGTTGCCGCCTAGATCTGCAAAGGTTATTCTAAAGACGAGGGCATCCGCCGTTGCGTTGTAAAGCACTTCGAACTTAGTCAAGTCGAATACCGTGCCGTTTTTAAAAACGGGGTTCTGAGGCGGTGTAAACCAGCCAGGCCCCTTGTAGTCTCCAGTGGGGTCAGTGGCCGTTTGTACAGTAAACACACCCTGTGCATATATCAATGCGGCAAATATAACTGCTAGGAACATCTTTTCCGAGTTCATAAATAAATAGAAAAAAGACATATTTATAGATTGCCCCCCGCGGCCCGCCAAAACCGCCACTCAACAACACCCTACACAAACCCCTTGGTAAACAAAAACAGATCGCGCCAGTGAACCCTTATCCCGCGGATCCCCTAAACGATGAGAGGCCAAGGCGCGGAAATGACGTGCAAAGTAGACATCAACAGCGGGGCTTGGAACCACACAGATTCAACAGATGCACGCATCCGTACCCCTCCTCACGTGATGAGACAGGTGGGGGGTTACAAACCTCCTCAGGACTGAACTGAGGCAAAAATCAACTTGCTCCCATTGGGCTCTGCCTCGTAGAACGAGAGAAGAGTGGTGGACCGGCCGGGATTCGAACCCGGGATCTCCCGCAGTTTGGGCGCGGACGCCCGCCAAGCGGGCATCCTTCCGCTAGACTACCGGCCCTTTACATATATAGTACACGTTTTTAAGCTTTTCTCTCCTGGCAACTTCTTCTGCGGCCAGGCTAGTTCATGTTCCGCGGGGGCTTTTCCCGTTCTCCTACGTCGTTTGTCGGCACGGCCGCTACATGATATACTGGATTCTGGCGGATAGTAGTAATGTGAAAGCTCTTCATGGCGTGTGGGGGCTGGCTGTGTGGCTTGCGGCGTTAGGCGGGCGTGGCGGCCGCCTCGACTTCGGGGTGTGTATTTATATATGGGTGTGGTGTTGTTTATGCCGTTTACCACTTATCACCTGGCTTCTTCTCTGTTGGTGGGCGTGTTGCTCAGGAGGCGTGTGAATTGGCTGTCCTTCCTCATCGTGTCGACTTTTTTGGTGGATGTGGAGCCTTTGGCTAAGTTGGTTCTGGATTTGCCGGATCCTCTCCACGGGCTGGCGCATACGTTTGCCGCGGCGGCTGTGCTCGGGCCGGCGGCTGGGGTGGCGCTGTACGCGGCGAGAGGCTTTCTGCGGCCTCTGTCCAGCGCCTTTCGGCTCGTGGGGGCGGAGTCTCTGGGGGCGTACGCTCTGGGGGGCGCCGCGGGGTGGGCTCTACACGTCTTTATGGACATGCCGCTGTACCCGGAGATGAAGCCCTTTTACCCTCTTGAGGGCAACCCGTTGCTTTTGGCCTCGGTGGATCCCTTGGATAGCTGGCTCGGGGTGGCTTGGGTGTACGACCTTGTGCTTGCCTCTGGGTTCTTCGCCTACGCCGCCTATCTCTACTTCTCTTATGGAGGCGGCGGGGCGGGGAAGGCGGCAGCTGGGCTGGCGTTGCTGGCCTCCTTTTTCGCCTCCGTATTTGCGACGGGCGTGGGGCAGAGCGCTCTGCTACTGGGGGCGCTCGTGGGGATCTACCTATTCTATTCTGCTCTCTGGGGAGCGGCGCCGGGGCGCGGGGCCCTCCTCGCCGCGGCGGCGCTTATCTCGGCCTCTCTGCTCCTTCTGGTGAGGCCGCTGGTTTTCGGCGATTTTGAGGTGTCCATTACTTCTTTTGTGTCTAACGTGGCGTCGTGGTACGTGCCGCTTGTGGCCGGCTTCGCCTTGACGTGGCGGGCGTTGCGGAGGGTGGGTGCCCCGCGGCTGTGGCTGTACACAGCGGCCGCCGGCGTGGCTACTCTGTGGATTCTGGTGGGCGGGGTGCTCCTCGCAGTGGCCTTGGTGGGCCTCTTATCCTCGTTGCCCCGCAGACTGGCCGCCAGCGGGCGAGTTTAAGCGTCTGGCTTCAGCGTTTTTCCTCTCTGTTTAAAACCTCGCCGTTGTTGGCAAGTGGCCTATCGCCGTCGGGCATCTCGGCTTTTTGAGTCTTTGTGTTGTCCACTGCGCCGTGCACAGGGCTCCGATAATTCCTCTTAGTTTTAACCGCCTCCGTGCACAACGTTTAAAAACCCAAAACGATAACGGGGACATGTCGTCGAAAACACCATCCCCAAGGCTGGCGGCGGGTGCGCTCGTCGCCCTGGTGTTGGCTACATTGACCAGCGCCGCGACTATTGTCGTGTCTTTCCCAGCATACGACACGGTGCTTAGGGAGGCGTTTCCCCAGGCTAATGTGGTGCTGTTGACGAAGGGGGCCGGAGACCCGCACGAGTACCAGCTCACCGCAGAGGATCTGAAACTCCTTACTAATCTTACGAGTAGTGACGTAGTTGTGTTGTCAATGCACGCGCCTTTCGAGCTGAAAATAGCTGAAATGGCTAAGGAGGGGAAGATTAAGGCTCGGGTTATCGACCTCACTAAGATACAGATATACTTGACCTTCGACGGCAAGTTGGTAAGGCCAGATCAACCCGGGGTAAGCGGGGTGAACCCACACGACCACGGCCTCTATCCGCCTAACGTGATTAGGCTGGTGGAGGAGGTCTCGCGGGTGACCGGCTTGAGGCCTAGCGAAGATTTTGTAAATCGCCTCAGGCAGCTGAACGCTACGTACTGTTGCAAGTTTGCGGGGAGGGCGGTGGCGTTGACCCCAGCGGCCCAGTATCTGCTCTACTGGCTAGGCTTCAGAGATATTGCGGTGTTTGTAAAGGAGCCGGGCGTGCCGCCGACGCCCGACGATCTGCAGAAGGCCCTTCAGTACGCCAGGGAGGGGGCCCCCGTTGTAGCCGCCGTGGTTAGAGGCGAGGCTATGCGCGTAGTAAACATGTTTAGTCAAAAGGCTAGGGAGGCGGGGATTCAGCCCAATGTGGTAGTTGCCGACTTCTCCAAGGGGGAATACCTCTCGTCTCTGGAGAAATTCGCGGCGGAGGTGGCTAAGCTCTACACCGCGACGTCCAGCGCCAAGGCCGAGGCGCCCACCTCAACTACGCCTGTGCAGACCGGCGCAACGGGGGCAGAGGCGCCGAGAGAGGCCCAGCCGACTGGGTCTGATCAGAGCTGGCTGTGGCTCGCCGCCGCGGTCGTGGTGGCTGTCGGGGCTTTCGCGGCGGGTTTCCTAGCGCTTAGAAAGAGGAGGAGGTAGTTCTCTCCAAAAGGTCGTTTTTTCTCATAATTTTAATAGACCGGTTTTCCCACCTCCCATGGCTGAGTCGTCGTTGATTCCGTCTATTGGGCCTCTGGGCGTGGCGGCCGGCGTGGTGCTGACGCTTCTCTCCGGGTTGTTAATTGAGCAACTTGTCCACTTCATCTCATGGCGATATCAGCGGGCCGCGTCCGGCGTTGCGGCTATTTTCGCGCCTATAATAACCTCCAGCCCAGAGCTTGCTGTGTTCATCTTGGCTTTGCTGGGGGGGCAGTTTGAAATTGCCTGGGGGTCCATAGTGGCGCAGCCCTTCATGGCCTCTACGGTGATCTACCCCGCGGTGGTTCTGACGGCGTTGCTCTCATGGATGTTTGGGAGGCGGCGTTATAGGCTACCGCACGTCCACCGGATCGTCGCGGTGCCTCTCCTCGTGTTCACCATCCCCCTCCTGCCCATCCTCTTTCTCCACCCGGAGAAGTACGGCCTATACGGACAGCTCTACGGGGTGTTGCTACTCGTGGTGTACTTCCTCTACGCCAGGTTTATGCTGAGGGAGGAAAAGGTGGAGAAGGGCCCGGCGTCTCTGTGGCTTAGAAACCCCGGCCTCCAGACCGCCGCCGCCCTCGCGGCGATGTTTTTCGGCGCCGAGTGGATGGTCTCTGGTATAAAAGAGCTTGGGGAGGTGGTGGGGCTGGACAAGCTGGCCCTCTCCGTGGTGCTTGTGCCCATAGCCACCGTCATGCCTGAGTCCATTGTCGGCTTGATATTTATCGCCAAGGGGAAAGACGACGAGGGGGTGAGCGTTATTGTTGGAGAGAAGGCGCTTTACAGCACCTTCTACCCCGGCCTAGCCATGGCCCTCGGCGTCTATACGCTTGAGGAGGCCGCCGCTACGGCTCTTGAACTGGCGATTATCGTCTCTATCTTCGAGGTTGTGGCTATCTGGTTCGGCTACTTCGGCTTGACGGCGCCTATCGGCCTGGCGGGCTATCTCTACTACGTCTGGTGCTACACGCTACATGGCGCCTGTCCCATTTAACAAAACCCGGCCGGTTGTCGTGGGGCCAGGGGATTCAAATCTCCCATGTCGATGAGACACGGGATTTTTCTCACTGCCCCAGAGAGAGATGCGGGGAGCGAGGTTTAGAGAAATGTAAAAACTCTGTAGCCGAGGCGCTGGGCGTGTCTTCACAACGTCAGCCATGAAGGTCTATGAATTAACCCAGATGCAACTTGCCTCTGTAGGTTTCCAACTCAGCCGCGGCTCCGTCGGTT
>NZ_JBMFKV010000031.1:0-16703 GCF_049971835.1 Pyrobaculum sp. | reverse complement strand
AAGAGGGTGACTACGTGGGTAAGCAAGCCGGCGAGTGCGCCGGCGGCTTGGTGGTGGGTATATATAAAGAGGTTCGGCAGGATTAGCGATGGAGCCTTATAAAAAGGCGGAGCCTATAGCCGAGGTTTTGAAGAGAGGCGAGGGTAGGGCCACGGTACGGGGCTGGGTGCACCGTAAGAGGGTCTTGAAGGAGAAGATATTCATCTTGCTTCGCGACTCCACCGGCGTAGTTCAATTAGTGCTTCCCAGGGACAGGTTTAGAGAGGCCGAGGATCTGAATCTAGAATCTTCGCTAGTTGTCACCGGGTCGTTGGTGAGGGAGCCCAGGGCGCCTGGCGGCGTGGAGCTTCACGTCGAGAGTATAGACTGGGCCTACAGGGGCGAGCCCTATCCCATAAATGAAGACGCCGTCGCCGCCGACAGCGAGTACCTCCTAGACGTGAGGCACCTCTGGGTGAGGAGTAGGAAAATGCAGGCTGTGTTGAAGATTAGACACACGGTGTTCGGCGCGATACATGAATACTTTAGGAGGAGCGGCTTCTACGAGGTGCACACGCCAATGTTCATAACGGCGGCTGTGGAGGGCGGCGCCACCCTATTCAAAGTGGACTACTTCGGCCAGCCGGTTTACCTAACCCAGAGCTCGCAGTTCTACCTCGAGGTGTTGATATACAGCCTCGAGAAGGTGTACGTAGTCGCGCCCAGCTTCAGGGCGGAGCCCTCTAGAACGAGGCGCCACCTCACCGAGTTCTGGCACGCTGAGATGGAGATGGCGTGGGCCGGCATGGAGGACGCGGCGCGCGTCGGCGAGGAGGTGATCAGCTACGTAGTTGAGAAGGTGCTTGAGGAGAGGCAGGACGAGTTGAAATTGCTGGGGAGGAAGACTGAATACCTAGAGAGGGCGAAGCCGCCGTTTTACCGGGTGAGCTACGACGAGGCCGTGGAGATTCTGAGAAGGAGGGGCGTTTCTATCAACTGGGGTGACGACATCGGCGCCGATGAGGAGAGGGCCTTGACGCTGGAGTTCGACAAGCCTCTGGTGCTCTACGGCTTCCCCGAGAAGCTGAAGGCGTTTTACCACAGGAATGACCCCAGGAGGCCGGAGGTGACGCTGAGCTTCGACGTCCTCCTGCCGGAGGGCTACGGCGAGGTGATCGGGGGCGGCGAGAGGATATACGACGAGAGAGAACTCGTGGACAAGATAAAGAGGTTTGGACTAGACCCGAGGGACTATTGGTGGTATATAGATCTTAGGAGGTACGGCTCGGTGCCGCATTCTGGCTTCGGGCTGGGGGTGGATAGACTCACGATGTGGATAACCGGCGCCGACCACATCAGAGACGTTGTGCCGTTTCCACGTGACGTGCGCCGCACCACGCCCTAAGGCCCTCATAACAGGCACGCCGGGCGTCGGCAAGACAACCCACTGCAGAAAACTCGCCGAGGTTCTCAGCACAAGGTGCGTCACAGTTGGCGAGGTACTGGCCAACACCCCCTACGTTGTGTACATACCTGAGCTCGCGACTTACGAAATTAGCGACTTGGCACGCGCCGCCGAGGTTGTGTGTAGAGCCGTCGCCCCCGGCGATGTGGTGGACACGCACGTGGTGGAGCTGTCTCCCGATCCGGAGGCCGTCGTGGTGTTGAGAAAGGCGCCAGACGTCTTGTTTAGAGAGCTGGTGGATAGGGGGTGGCCTCTGAAGAAGGTGCTTGACAACGTCTGGGCGGAGATGCTGGACGTTGTCTACGTCAAGGCCAAGGAGAGGTGGCCCTGGGCTGTGCAGATAGACGTCACCAAGAGGAGACAGGACGAGACTTTTGAAGCGATAAGGCGGTGTGTGGTGGGGGGCGGCTGTCTAGACGAGGCCGTGGACTGGCTGAGCTACGCCGAGAGGAGCGGGTTTCTGGAATTTATTGAACGTCTGTCTCGCTGGGGGCGCTCCTCTTGACGCCCTTTTTCTCTATCCAAACAAGCGGCTTCCAGCCTTGTGCCGAGAGCCTCTTGGCCAAGCTCCTCACCGTGTTCTTAGGCGAAATCAGCACCACGTAGTGAATCACGCCGCCGTGGGCGTAGAGCCTCGCCGCGTATCTCCTACCCGCGGCGTCCTCCATCGCCACGTCAAGAGCATACATCTCCTCCAGCCTAGGCACGACGCCCACGAGCTCGCGCTCGATAGACTCCAACTCGCCACTTAGCCTCCCCGCCTTCTCGCCGGCTTCTTTCAACCCGGCGAGCTTCAGATCTAGAAAAGTCACGCCGTAGTCACGGCCCACTTTAAACAGGGCCACAGACCTGATGCCCATGTCCACCACTAAAGCAGTGATTAAAAAAGTTATCTTGAAACAACGCCGGACACCACTTCGAAAATTACCCTTGAGGGATCCTCCAGCTTAAGCGGACCCGCCCTACCCACTCTCAACATCTCACGCAGCGCCCCTCGACAAGTTTCCAAGTCTCTACACCTATACAAGGGGGCCCCCCTCTTCGCCAGGTAGTCATCTAGGTAGTAGCCCTCCGGGAAGTAGGAGAGGGCGGGCACCCCCAGCAACGCCGCCTCAGTGGCCATAGAGGCCCCGCCTGTCACAACACCTGCGGAGAAGTAGGCAAGCTGAAGGTGGTCCACGGCCTTTGTGAGATTAACCACGCCATCCATTATCTGGTCGGGGTACCGGGGTATGTTCACCACTACGTAGCCGAGACGCCTCGCCTCATCCACAAGCCTCCTGCGGAGGTCTGCGTAGTCCCAGCGGTAGTAAGCCGCGTGCGCCTCCTCAGGTCTAAAAACCACGTAGCCCCCGGGGCTAAGCCCCAGGCTCTTCACCACGTCGGGGTTTGGGGCAAACCTAGAAGTCCACATATATTCAAACACTCCGTCGAACGTCACCACCCTCCTGGGGCAGTAATTCCTCCAAGCCTCCTCCGGCGTCGCGGCTGGCGCCACCAGCACATCGGAGAGGGGGATAACAAGCCTATTGACGTGATGCGCATGGGGGGTATCGTTAAGGACCACTAGCGGCTTGCCCAGCCCAAACACCACACGGGCGGCGTCGGGCGACGGGAAGCCCACCATGGCGTCGACCTCCACCGCCACGTCTGCCAAAGCTCTCTGCCGCTCCAGACCGTATACGAGCTTCTCGTAAAGCGACACGCCGTACCTACCGACACAACGGTAGGGTACGCCGTATAGCTCAAGCATATCGGCCACGTGCATATAGTCTCTACATGTAACCACCACCTCGACCCCCCGCTGGGCGCCCTCTATATGGAGAACTGCGGCTATTCTCGCCTGCTTAGGCGTCAACGCGTCGAAGAGGACCCTAGTCATGTACGTAGACAAATTCCCTACCCCCCACCTTCTTCAAGTAGCCGTACCGCATGAACTGGACATAGCGGCCCACCTCCACAGTGTCGAGATAGCTCTCGCCGAGGCCCACCTCCACCTCCTTTTTACCCACCGCCGCCGGCCTCACCACCCTCACCTCGATGGGCTGAGAAACCCACTGAACTATCGGCGCGCCGACGCGCCTCGCCTCCTCCAACCCGAGGCTGTGGAGACGGCCATACGCCACGTCTCCCTCCACCCTCTCGACCTCTACGTTGGCCAGCTCCATAAGCCTCACGACCTTCCCAGCCTCGACGTCGCGCCGCTGGACATACACCTCCACACGCCCCGGACCCAGCCTATACACCCTCTCCCCCCTCTCCCTATAGCTGGGGTGAAACGGCACGCGCGCCGCCAGCTCCCGGTCCACCTCAAAAACGAGCTTGACGGGATCCGCCACGTACATGTACCTATCGGCAATGGGCTCCACGTATTTCCTATTGTAGGCGTAGAGATTGGCGAGAGCCACTGTGGAGTCGGAAGGCTTTATCCCCACGGAGAGTATCAAATCCCAGATAGCCTCCGGCAGTATCCCCCTGTTCCTCAGCCCCGCGAGGGTGGGGAGGGTCAAGTCGTCGTACCTAATCTTAAGCGCCTTGAGCTTCGACTTGCTGAGGGTAGCCCCCTCTATCCTAAGCCTGCCGAAGTGGATGGTTACCGGCTGCTCCCAGCCGAGGTGCTTAAACACGTAAGACTGCTTAACCGTATTTACGCTGTGTTCCTGAGCCCTAAGCACGTGGGTCACGCCCATTAGATGGTCGTCTACAGACACGGCGAAGTTATACGTAGGCCACACCACGTATCTATCCCCAACTAGGGGGTGCGGCGTCTTGGAGGTATCTATAATTCTAAAAGCAACCCAGTCTCTCACGCTGGGATCGGGATGAGCCAGATCTGTCTTGATTCTGACCACAGCCTCCCCCTCCCCGAAACTCCCCCCAAGCATCTTATCCCAAAGCTCCAGGTTGACCTCCGGCGGTTGCTCCCGGTGGGGGCACGCCCTCCCCGCGTTTCTAAGCCTCCTCCACTCCTCCGGCTTGCACAAATCCACATAGGCACCCCCGATCTCTAGCAACTTCCTCGCGTGTTCGTAGTAGATCTCCATCCGGCGGGACTGGATGTACTCCTCATCCCACTTAACCCCAAGCCACTTCAAATCCTCCCTAATAGCCTGGTACGCGTCCACCTCCTCAGTCACTAGGGGCCTCTTAGTCCTCGGGTCTGTGTCTTCAAACCTGAGTATAAACCGGCCGCCGTACTTAAGCCTGTAGGCGTAGTTGAGGACAGCGGGGCGGGCGCTCCCCAGATGTAGCACGAAGTCAGGATTCGGCGCAAAGCGCACAACCACCCCACCCCTCACCTTCGGCAACTCGGGCAGCCCCTCCAAGCCGGCCCGCCTCTGCTCCGGCCTCCTCTCCTCAAGCACCTCGGGCCACCTCTCCCTCAAAATCTTCAACTGCTCCTCGAGAGGCATAGAGTTAACCCGCGCCACCACCTGATCCACCACCTGCCTAACCTCCCGAGCCCTAGTCCTCAGCGCGGGAACCTCCGCCATTATCTTCGCCATCACAGCCTTGACGTCCGCCTTCCCCCCGTACCTAACGGCGTTAGCAAGCGCGTGTTTTAGAACTACCTCTTCAATTTCCATTATTACCAGCAAAGAACCTATCTACCTCCTCTAGATCCTTTAGGCTGTCTACCGAGCGCCAAAACACATCTCTAAACACCACCGCCCTCAGCCGCCTCTGCTGGGCGAGCCTCGGGAAGAGAGTCTCCTCAATATTCCCCCGGTCGGGCAACTCCTGCAACACCCTCCGCCTAAGCACGTAAACCCCGGCGTTTATAAAGAAGCCATCTAGAAGCGGCTTCTCCCGGAACCTAGTGATAAAGCCACCGCTGTCGAACTCCACAATGCCATAGGGGCTCCTCAACGGGACAAGCGCGATGGCCCCCTCGGCGTCGCCCAGCGCCTCCACCATCTTATCCACCGGGATGTTAGTCAACACATCGCCATTCACCACAACTACCGGGTCCTCTGTGATGAACAGCGAGGCGTTCTTCACGGCACCCCCAGTCCCGAGGGGCTCCTCCTCTACGCTGTAGAAAATCCTCACGCCAAACCTCCTTCCGTCACCCACGGCCTCAAACACCTTCTGCCTCAAGTAGCCAACTGCGAGAATTATGTCAGTTATGCCATGTCCTCTAAGCCACTCGATCTGCCTCACCAAAATAGGCTTGCCGCCCACCGGCAACAGCGGCTTAGGCACCTCCGAGGTCAGAGGCGCCAGCCTCTTCCCAAAGCCCCCGGCTAGGATAATGCCCTGCATCGCCCCTCTCGACACAAGCGTATATATAGTTTACCCCCCAAAGGAAAATATATAAAAGAGTCGTGGTGTGGTGGCAATGATTTTGTACACCTCGCAACTACAGATAATTGAGGACGTCGAGTCCCTACTACAGAGATACAGAGCAAAGCCCGTGGCTATAAAAGGCACAAAGGTGAACTTCTACTGGCCCCCACGCTCAACAGGTGTGCCTATAAACCTACTGAGAAACTTCCCACCTGACATGTACGTGGTTTTCAAGGGGAGGAATTTAATCGTGGTGCCATGAGCGAGAGGAGGCTCTACAAGGTAAGAGTAGCCGAACTGCAAGTACCACCTGCCATTAAAGAGGTCCTTCTAAAAGTTCTAGGGCCAGACGACGTTGTGTATCTAGAAAAGCTAGGCGATAGAATTAGAATAACATTATGATTGTAGTCAACTCAAAAAACATAGACAAGGTAATTTGGCACGTCAGAAACCTTCTCCCTCAAATCGAGGCCACGCCGATTCTGCTGGCGAGTAGAGAGGTGGGTAACTACGTAATTGGGTTGGGAACACTGGGGTATTTATACGAGGCCTTGTCCTCCGTCTTGGAGGTGCTAGTGGAGGCGGGCAAGATGGCCGGCGACCTGGGGCTAAAGGAGTATTCCCTTGTCATAGGCCCCTCCGAAAGCTATATTACCAACGCCCAGTTGCCCGAGGTTATGCCACCTCTGCCGCAGCCAAAACCAATACCGCCCCTGCCGAGGGAGGAGGTCAGGCTAAACTCCTTCAACTGCCGCGACCTCGCGCCGGGTATGGTGAGGTTCTGCGTAGACAATGTGGAAATCGCCTACTACCTAGCCCGATGATTTACCTATCACTCTCCGAGCTGGAGAACATCCTATCCGCCATTAGAGAGTACGCCGAGAAGTACAGAGTCAACCGCCCGGCGCTGGAGGCCGTGGAAGAGAGGTGGCTTAAGTTCCAGGAGCTGGCCTTCGCCTTCGGCATAGATCTCAAGCCTGCCGAAGGCGTGGAGTTCTACGCAGGCGGCCCCCTTCAAGACAACCTAGACTTCCTGAGGAAAATCGACAGGATGCTGGCCACCGTGAGGAAACTCAAAGAAATCTATGGAGATGTCAAAGTAATAGTCGACTTAGACCTCACCATTAAGAAAACTGTAATCAAAATATAAATATCTGCACAATAGCAAATACATGCCACTGATAAAAAGAAGGGAGTTGCCTCTACGCGTCTCTGACATAATGGTAAAAAATGTGGTTACCGCCAAGGAAAACGACAAGGTAAGAGATATAGCAATTAAAATGTACGAAAACAAGATCGGTAGCGTTGTCATAGTCGACGACGAGGGCAAACCCATTGGAATAATCACAGAGAGAGACATTGTCTACGTCTTGGCCAGGGCGCTGTCCCCCGACACGCCGGCGTGGATGATAATGACGGAGAACCCAATAGTGATAAGAGAAGACGCCCTGGTAGTAGAGGCCATGGAAAAAATGAGAGAGCTAAACATCAGACACCTCCCAGTGATTGACCACTCAGGTAAGCTGGTGGGGATGGTTTCATTTAGAGATATTGTGGATTTCACAACTACGTTACTGTCGGTTCTTAAATGAGGAAGCTACTCATAGTTGAAAACCCGGGATACACACCTGCGCATAGAGAGGAACTAATCAAAAAAGCGAGGACCGTCGCTCCGGTAATCACGGTGCGGATCGCCACGAGACATTTAGAGGTAGATGTGAAGACCGAGGAGGACGTAGATGCTGTAATAAACAAGGTGGAGAAAATACTTGGCGGCAGGGTGCTGGACGTCGTAGACATCACTTTCGAGAGAGTCGAGGGCGGCGTGAGGCGGTTTGTTGAATTATTCAACGCCGAGAGGTTTTGGGAGGCGCACAACGCGCTGGAGGACATCTGGAGAGAGACTAGAAACCCCACTCTCCAAGGCTTAATCATGCTTGCAGCGGCGTATGTAAAGCTACAGGAGGGTTCTCTAGACAAATTTGAAAAACTTCTACAAGAGGCCCTAGGCCTAATACAAGAGGATGTTGAGTGTATAAAAGCGCAGGAAGTGAAGAGAAAGGCAGAGGCGGCGTTGCTAAATAGGAGCCTGTTTAAAATAACATGCTCTTGACCCTGTCCACTAGTCTTGGTAATACCTCCTCGACGCGGCCCCTCAATATGTAGTCGGCGTAGAAATCGTAAAAGGTCTCATCTGCGTTGATAATTACGAGTTTGGCGCCCCGCTTCTTAGCCACCACAGGTAGCTGGTTGGCTGGGTAGACGGCTAGGGACGTCCCCACAGCCATGAAGACATCCGCCATCTCCGCCAGCATAAAGGCCTCCCTAACAGCGTCCCGGGGTAGGGGCTCTCCAAAGAAAACAACATCGGGCTTCAAAACTCCGCCGCATTTCGGGCATCTGGGCGCCCCCGAGACGCGGCGCTTTACGGCCTCGGAGAGGGGGTACCTCGCCCCGCACTGGGTGCACACCGCTTCTCTCAAAGCCCCGTGTAGCTCCACCACGTTTCTACTACCGGCGGCTTGGTGAAGCATGTCCACGTTCTGCGTAATCACCGCGCACAGCTTCCCCATTTTTTCAAGCTCGGCAAGGGCGTAGTGCGCCGGGTTCGGCTTCACGCTGAAGGCGGGGAGGAAGAGGTTTACAAACAAGTCCCACACCTCGTCGGGGTTTTTGTAGAAGTATTCAATATCGAACTTCTCTGGGTCAACCACCCGCCATATGCCTTGTGGGCCTCTGAAGTCGGGTATTCCGCTGGCCGTGGAAACCCCGGCGCCTGTAAGCGCTACGTTGCAACTAGACCTTGCGACGGCGGAGGCGACTTCGTCAAGTTCGTCAGTTGTGAAATCCACCTCCATACCGAGTATAGCCAGTAGAAGTATAAAAATCCTAGGGTGACGATGCTTAGAATTATGTAAAAAGTTGCGCTATATGGCTTGAAAGTGCCGACGCCGGCCACCGCCCTAATTAGGTAGAGATCTCGGGTAAATAGCTCGATTAGGTATGCCCACGAGACGAGCCAGACAAGGGCTAGCCCAAGTAAACCGAGGCCGAGCGCCGCTACGCCCAGCAGTTTGCCAAAAGCCTCTTGATCAACTGCGGCGTTGGGCACGGTGCCTATGGGGAGAGTAGACGCCAGAGTCTCCAACTGGCCCGCCAGCAGTACAGAGAGTATCTGAGCCCCTACTCCCGACAGCACGTAGAGCCAAATAGCGGCGGCGTACTCACCACCGAGCCACACGGCGGCGAGCCTATCCCACAGCTTTTCTCTCAGATTAACCAGCAGAGAGTGGGCCTTGGTTAAATACGTGGCCACCGCCACGGTGGAGCCTATGCCGAAAACTGCGGAGAGGAGCGCCTGGCCTGCGATGCCCGCGGCTATGGAAGCCGCGTAGAGCACCAGCGCCGCAGTTATGTACCACACGTTTTTAAAAAGGGGCTATTTTTAAAGTGTGACGAAGATGAACCCCACTGATTAGTGAAGACGTCGTTGCTCGCCGATCTCCACCCGCATAGGCGTGGGGAAGTCCGGCATGAGTTCCAAGACCTTGTCACCAAAGCCGCAGATGTGAGTGGTATCCAGCGGCCTCCCGTATGACAACGCGGTGGGGGAGGTGCCCATCACCCACACGATTTTTAGAGGGATCTTGGTGTTCTTCATCCAGAAGCAATACGTCGAGTTGGTAGGAAAGAGGAAGATCATGCCCACTGCCCCCACCCCTCTGGGGTCGTATGTCGATACGTTCATGTAGCCTATGCTCCACTTCACCACGTTGTCGGCTACATACACGACGGCGGGCGTCCCGTCTATCGTCGCCGAGGTGTAGGAGGCGAAGGGCGAGATAAAGCTCAGCAAGGTATACAGCGTTATGAGTAGAGCCATTTCTCAACCCAGCTAGATATCAGACGCTCCATTTCGCCGGACTGCAACATGCCGTAGATCACCTTGTCGGCCTCCAGCTTTAGGTCTTGTGCGCAGAGGGGCATCGCCACCGCGCTGTACCTAACGCCGGTGGACATAACAATCTCAAACTCGGGATACCTCTTCACCACAGCCCTGCCCACCACGCCGCCCACTACTATCGCATCTAGGTCACCTTTCCGCAGGGCTTCCACCATGTAGGGATACACCTTGTCGTACCTCACAATTTTGGAGAAGTTGCCAAGCGTCTTGACAGCCCAATCCTCCTGCACGGTACCCACCTGGACGCCCACCGCCTTGCCCCTCAAGTCCTCGACGGAGCGTATCGGCGCGCCCCGCCTCGCTATGACTACCGAGGAGTCCACCTGATACGGTATAGAGAAGAGCACCTGCCTCTCGCGGTCAGGCGTTATGGCCATGTCGGCGAGCACCACGTCCACATCCCCCCTCTTCACGGCCTCGATCAAGGCGGAGAACTTCATATCCCTCACTTCAAGCTCCACCCCAAGGCTCTGCGCGATGCGCCTCGCGATGTCCACATCTATTCCAACGACGGTGCCTCCCTCTACATACTCGTATGGAGGCCAGTCGGCGGAAGTCCCCATGACAAGCTTCCCCCTCTGCTTAATTAGGTCTACCGAAGTTGGGCACTTGGGCTTCTGAGCCGTGGGCTGGCTCGGTAGGATAGACATCGCCAGTAGGACGCCTATGATAACCCCCAGCACTAGTCCACCGACAATTTTAAAATCCATAGAGGTAGTGGCTAGGGTACTTAAATGTTGAAGCTCGGTCGGCTTGAGAGGTGAAGAAGCTAGACGACTCTGAAACTTCTACCCCAGTAATAGGCGCCAATTTTATGCATAGCAAATATAGATACGCAGAGTGGGAATCTGCGTGAAGGCGTATTTAGTAACGCGGGACTCCGTAACTCTCCAGACCCCCGAGGTCAAGGTAATACACATTCCCTTCGCAGACGAGGACACCCTCTATGTATTTGACGAGAGGGTGGGCTACCTTGAGATAAGAGGGCGTGAGAAGATCCAGGAATTTATCAACCGGCTGAGAAGCGAGAAGCAAACTTCTCAATAGCGGCGAGGAACTTCTCAAAATCCTCCTCCACCGCGCCGACACCTGCGCCAAAGGGGGAGTCCACGCCAGCCAGCCTATCCTCGGGAGGCATGTATATGAACAGCCTCTTGTGGGCCGTGTTTGTGGCGTACATAACCTCGCTGAAGACGCCTCTGTGAAACATCTGCCTCATAAATGGCCTATACACAGCCACTGCGTCCGACTGGAGAATGTAGCGGAAGTCCTTGAACCTAATCAAGTTGTCGATGTCTAGCAAAACCTCCTCCACTTGGTCAGCCGGTATCTCCATTGGGTAGAGCTCAGGCTCGTCCTCCACCGCCGGCTTGACGCCGGGAGGCAGAAGCCAACGCTCCTCCGCCTCCACCACAGCCACGTGGCCCCTCTTCTTAGCCAGTCTAAGAACCCGCTCGTCCATGGTAAGCGGGTCAAAGGCCACGAATTTACTAAGCATCAGCGATCTGTACCTATCGATCTCCCTCCTCGCCTCTGGATCGCCCCTCACGTATGTGATGGGGAAGGAGAGGTAGAACCTCGGCCTCGCGCCCTCTAATGCGATTCTGTATATAACGTGGGCGGGGTGTTTCACCGCCACTACTATGTTGGAGACGCCGAGGGCCTTAGCTATGGTGTCCCCCAGCAGTATAGAAGCCGTGCGCCACGCAAATACGTCCTTAAGCCTCAAGAAGGCGCCGGTCTTCTCCCGCTCTTCCCGTATCTGTATCCTCCGCCAGATGACGTGCGCCTCCTCTATCAGCGTAACCACCACATCCGGCCTGTAGGCTCTCAAAACAGAGATGTCCACCGCTGGGAAAAACCGGCTCTTCCGGAAGTAGGGCAGATTCATGAAAAGGACGGCGTGCTCGGCCCCGTCCTCCTCCACCTTTGCTATGGTCCTCGTCGCGGCCTCTCTCCACGCCCTTTCCTGCCAGTAGTAGTCGTCGCTGTCGAGGAAGATCACCCAGTCCACCTCTTTTTTCAGCTCCTCCTCCACGAAATACACCCCCAGCCTCCCCCTCCCCATCTCTTTGTGGCACTTCTCCAGCTGTGCCGAGAGGGGCTTCATGTTGACGCCGGTGGTGCCGATAGCCAGCACGCGCACGGCCGTGGCGGTAAAGGTATATATATACGATACGCGGGTTATTTTCGATGAAGATGTGTGAAATCTTGGCTAGATACCTCGTGGAGGTGGTGGCGGGGGCCCGGGGCAACGTAGTCAGCTTCGTAGTTGGCGACGTGGCTAGGTGGGCCGAGGCGAAGATGAGGCCAAACAGATCGGTGGTGTTTAAGGTGTCCAGCATGGCCGAGGCTCTGCTGGCGTCGGGCCACCTGGAGAAGATCGGCAAGAAGTATATCTTGAAGAGAGACACCCCTCTGTGGGTGAGGGCGAAGGCTGGTGACGTGGAGGGCTTGTGCGATATTATTGAAAGCGCGTTGTTAAGCTACAGCAGGGTGGTTAGATAATCCACGTTACAAATATAAGAGCGTTATCAACTCCGCCTCGTGAGGCTTATCGTGGGAGTGTTGATGAACCTGGCGGCGTTTATACTAGCTCTACTGGGGGTCACGTGGATAGCCGCGGCGCTGTACGCCGTGAGCGTCGTCCTTCTCGTGTGGCGTAGAGAAGAGAAGAAAGTCGAGACGCGGGTAGAGGCAAAAGAGCCTACGCCAGACGAGATTAAGAAACGCCCCGTGACGGCCCCGGAGATATGAAAAAAATAATTTTCCTCTCCGGCACCAAGGGGGGCACCGGCAAGACTACACTCGCCCTCAACGCCTCGGTTCTTCTCTCCTACCTCTGGAGAGAGGCCACTCACTACCCCGTGGTCTACGTTGACCTAACGCCCAACGTTGGCACGGCCGCCCTGATCCTCCTAGGCGACGTCCTCGCCTCTTGGGGGAGGCCGTCTCTCTCTGACTACGTAGCTGGGAGACTGGCGGAGCCGCTTAGGGCTTTCTACATTAGGCGCTGGAATACTGAAAAAGGCGCTTTTCAGATAGTCTTCACATTCATGACGCAGGATGTGCCGCTGTCTAGAAGGCAGCTGGAATACGTGTTTAGCGTGGTGGAGAACCGACTGAGGCCTAGGCTACTTGTAGTAGACGCGCCCCCCATCGCCTCCGACAGCCCAGTGGCGGGCTTGGTAGATTACGTGGTGCCTGTCGTCACGCCGGACGTCACAGCCATAGAGGCCACTAGGCGCTACCAAGACGCTGTGGGAGGCGCCAGGCTGAAGCCGGTTTTAAACATGTACATACCCAGCTACCCCATAAGCGTCCTCCACTCAGCGCCTTGGGAGAAGGTGGTGGAGAACGCCTTCGGCGAGCCGCCACACGTAGTTCCCTACGACAAGCTGGTGCAGGCGGTGCGGCAGGCGCTTGAGGTAGAGGTGCTGAAGCTCAAGCCTGCGGAGTCCCCCGCCGTCAAGGCAATAGTAGAGTACGCGAGGTACCTCTCCACTAAGGTGGGGTAGAGGCGCAGGCCTCTACCTCGTGGAGGACTAGGGGCAGAGTCTTCAAGCTCCTCACTATGTAGGCGCGGCACGGCACGGATTCGATAACCTCTTTTTTCGCGTAGTCGCCTCTCCTATCCACCAAGACGGCGCCGTAGCTGGCGGTCAACGCGCCGAGGAAGTCCTCGTAGAAGTCGTCGCCTACGTGTAGGTAGACGTCTGGAACGACGTCGCCGAGGAGCAGAGTCCTGGCGGCTTCGAATATCTGAACTGCAGGCTTGACGTAGCCAATGTCGTCGGCATATATCTGCAGATCCAGGAGGTTGGAGATGCCCAACCCCTCTAGCAACTTTCTAGTGGCTCTCGAGCGCCACATCAAGACGTTGGAGATAACTCCGACGCGGTAGCCCTCCCCCCTGGCCACCTTTATCGCCTCGACGGCGTCTTCATAAGGCGCCACCTCGAGGCGCGAGACGGCCTCATCCACGGCGTCTTGCACCTGGTAGACGTCAAAAGAGGCGTTTACCCCCCTGCTACGCAGTTGCTTCTGGATGTTGAGCATGACGGAGATGGGCGGCACAACCTCGTGCCTTTCCCTTCTCGCTAGCTTCATCTTTCTCCTCTCCTCGCTAACAAGCGCGTGGACGGTCTGGAAGGGCACCCTCCCGCCGAGGCTCTTGTGGAGGACCTCTACAACAGTTTTTATAGCCGGCTCAATAGGTAGAAGCGTGCCCCAGACGTCGAAAGTAATCATCTTGCTCACGGCGTTATTACTCCTCGCCTTTAAAAACATACACGGCGTCTCTATAGAACCAAATTACGTAAACGCGTATACCTACACAAACCTCACAATAAGCGGCGCCTCCAACGTGTCTTCGATAGAGGGCGCCTACGTGGATTACATAAAGCCCATAAAAAACGGAGTCGCCGTCGGCCTAAGGCCGACGAAGGCGAACGGCACCGTGGCTCTGCGCATTGACAACAGAACATATCGGCTCCCTATTGTAGACTTGTGCCGCTTTAGCATAAACGTGGCGAACAAGACGTCACGTATATCGGTGAGCGTCGAGGTAAGTCAAGACTTGACGGGTAGTTGTAGCGGGCTCTCCCTGTACGTAAACGGGAGTAGGTTGCCCAGCTTGAGCGTAGACTACACGCCGAACTACTCAGGTGTCTACCAAGTATTGGCGAGCAACGGGGTTTTCTACCAAAAGGCGCTTATCGTAGTCGTCCCTAACGTCACAGTTACAGGCAATGTCTTCGGCGAGGTTATGAGGATAGTCTTCACGCCGCCGCCCAGATACGGCGTGCTCAACATCGGCCCCCTCTCCGTAGCGGCGCGCAACGTCGTGGAGATAGACACGTGGAGCCTGGGCGGGGGCAACTACACCATGGCGCTGGCGTACAGCGGCGGCGTAGCTAGGTACAACATCACGATCTACAGAGCCACGCCCCGGGTTGTCCTCCTGCACAAGCCCGAATACACCTACGGAGAGCCCATAGACATCACGGTTAGAACCTACGTCGGCCAGAGAGAATACAAGTCAAAACTCAGAATTGCTGTAAACGGCTCGATGACCACGGCGCAGTCCCCCCTGGCGTTGAGAGTGCCCCTACTCGACGCGGGCACCTACCAAATCTATGTAGAGGCCATTGGCGATAGGAATATCACATCTGCCTCTGCGTCGTCTACTTTCCGCATAGTACCCGCGCCGGTGAACCTCGACGTCTCAATAAACGGGACCTTCAGCAACCCCCTCATAGTGGAGTATGGGAAGGTGCTCATACTCTCGGCAAATGTCAAGTCGACTATACAGCCGGCTGGCGAATTAGTTGTGTTGTTTGACGGCGCCAGAAAGGGTGCAGTAATCGACACGCTGGGGCTAACCCCGGGGACTCACAACCTCACTGTAATCTTCTTACCAGCTAATAGAAACTTTAGACAAGCCGCGGCCTCCACCGCTATATACATAATCCCAGCGAGACCCGAGGTTAAGGTCAATAAGACGTTTTCAATAACATACGGGCAAGGGCTGTCTATCCCATTCCAAGTCACGCTATTTGGCCGCCCAATCAACGCGACGCTTACTGTAGAGCTTGCAAGTAGGCAACACACATACAGCTACGTTGTCCCGGTGGTGAGCGGCTACGGAGTCCTATCTATCAAAAACCTGCCAGCTGGAACATACCTAGCCACAGCCACGCTGAAAGAGGCGCCGGGTCTAATAAGCGTAAGCACCACATTTAACATATTTGTCGGCAGCGCCTACGTCGAAATTAGGCTCAACGTCCCGAAGAGGGGTGTATACGGCGAGTTTGTACCCATAGAGGTATCTATACAGCCGCAGGTGCCGGGGAGGCTGACTGTGTCAATAAACACGACGACGCTCTTCTCAGGAAACGCGTCGTCGTATAGAGGTCTGTGGTCGCCGCCCCGAGGGGGGGTTTTCCAGGTGGTGGCTAGGTTCGTCAGCTACGACCCCAATTACTCAGATGCGGAGAGCTCCACCTACATATACATAGACAGGGCGAGGTGCGCCGTACATTTCGACGTAGTAGGCGACGCCGCGGGCAACGGCTCTCTCTACGTCCTCAGAAGATACCAGGTGAGAGTCGACACGGCTCTCCCGGTGAATGTGTACGTAAACGGGAGCGGCGCCGGGAGGTGGCTGGTCTTCAACACAACCGGCTTGTACAACGTGACTGCGTATTTCCCAGGCGACGCCAGCTACTACCCGTGCGGCGAGTCTCGGCTCTACGCAGTGGTTAGAAATCCCTCGGAGGTGACTTTAAGGAGTCCCAGGAAGACGGCGCTAATCGACGTGGGGTATCCCGTAGCTATAGCTGTCGCAAGCCCGGTAGGCGCCGGCGAGGGGCTAGTTAGGATATACAAGATAAACAAGACGTATAACACCACTGAGGTTGAGGAGGTAAACATAAACGGTAACGCCACGATACCGCTAAGGTTTCAAAAAACAGGCGTCTACCAGATATATGCCGAATTTCTAGGCAACAGCTACCTAATGCCCAACAGATCCAACGTCGTCACGGTCACGGTGGAGAGTAGCGTTTTCGGAATTCCCCTATTTCTACTCTCTGCGTACCTCATCTCCATGGGGGTGGGGCTGGGCGTCGCTGTAGCAACGAAAAAAATATTTAAGAGGGGGTTGTGAGCTACGTGATCGCGGCGCCGCCAGCCATTATACTAGTACCGCTGGCATCTAAAGAGCAGATACAGCAGACGGTGAACTACGTCTTGTCAAGAGTTAAGCAGATAGCAAAGGTGCGCCACATCCACGCCGAGGGGCCCGTATATATAGAGTCCCGAAGCACGAGAGACGGCTTGATGGAGCGCGTCGACGTCTATGTGGCATCCTCCAGCGGAGACTTCGCCAACGTGTTGCCGGTAAGGGAGGAGATAAGAGAGGGGTTTATAGAAAGGGTGGGCTACGTCCACTTGATTCAGGGAGTGGCCGTTGTCTTTAGATATAGGGTGGCCGGGGAGCCG
>NZ_JBMFKV010000030.1:0-16704 GCF_049971835.1 Pyrobaculum sp. | reverse complement strand
GGGCTATGGGGTCGTGGCTGAGGAGGGAGTTTTCCTCGGTGCATGAGGTGGCTGTGTTTGACATGGACAGGTCTAGGTCTGATGTGGGGTCTCTGGGGGAGCTTGTGGGGTGGGCTGAGGTGGTTGTGGTGGCTGTTCCTTTCTGGGAGGTTGCCGGGGTTTTGAAGTCTCTTGCGCCTCTGTCCTCGGGGAGGCTTGTGATGGATATAGCGACATTTAAGGAGGGTGTGGCCGAGGCTTACCGCCTCTTTCCGCCGGACGCGCTTGTGGCTTCGGTTCACCCGCTTTTTGGCCCGGGGGCGCCTTCTATAAGGGGGCAGAGGGTGTTGGTTATGGAGGTGCCCGGGCGCCGGGGGGCGGCGGAGGCTTTCCGCTTCTGGGCGGAGCTGGGGGCTAGGGTTGAGTGGGGGGATTTGGAGAGGCACGACTTCTACGTGTCGAGGACCATAGCTCTGAGCTACGCCGTGGGGCTGGCCCTTGCGAGGTTGTACGCCGAGCTGGGGGAGGAGGTCTTTAGGTACGGGGGGACTTCTTTTAGGTACCTCGCCACCTTCGCCTTCTCTCTGCTCCGTGATCCCAACGCGTTGAGATACGCGGAGAAGGCGCCCCTTGAGGAGTTTGTAGAGGCGCTTGGGAGGGGGGACGCCCCGCGTCCTCTCAGGGATCCCGACGCGGCTTACAAGGCGTTTTACGAGGCTCTTAGGGCCATAGAGGCGGTGGGTGATATTTTTAAATAGAGTCGGAGTTGCTCGGTATGATTCCGCCGAGTTTTGACTACGTGAGGGCCTCCTCTCTGGGGGAGGCCTTGAGGATCTTGGATAGGGAGGAGGGGGCCGTCCCCCTCGCCGGGGGGCAGAGCCTCGTTCCCTTGCTCAAGTTGAGGGCCGTCTCCTACAGACTGCTGGTGGATATTGGGCGGCTGGCGGAGCTCCGCTATGTGAGGTATGGGGACGAGGTGGCGGTGGGGGCTTTGGCTAGGCACTACGAGCTGGAGGAGTCGCCCTGCCCCTTTCTTAGACAGGTGGCGTCGAGGATTGGGGATGTTCAGGTCAGGTCGCTGGGGACCGTCGGCGGCTCTCTAGCCCACGCCGATCCCTTCGGCGACTGGCCGGCGGCGATGCTGGCTTTAGACGCGGTGGTGAAGATCGTCGGCCCCGCCGGGGTCCGCGAGTTGGGGGCGGAGGAGTTTATAAGGGGGCCGTACTCCACCGCGTTGGGGAGGGGGGAGCTTGTGGCTGAGGTTAGGTTTAGGTGCCCCCCTCGCGGTGCGTACGTCAAGTTTTCCAGGAGGCATAACGACTTCGCGCTGGCGGCGGCCGCCGTCGCGGCTGAGGTTAGGGATGGCCACGTGGTGTGGGCTAGGGTGGCGGCGCTGGGGGCTGGGGAGGCGCCTAGGAGGCTGAGGAAGGCCGAGGCTGTGCTGGCGGGGGCTCCGCTGAATAGAGACACAATCGCCGAGGCGGCGGAGGCGGCGAGGAGGGAGGCTGAGCCGCCCGGCGATTTCCGCGCATCTAGCGAGTACAGGCGGGCGCTGGTTGGGGCGGCCGTGAAGAGGGCGCTGGAGAGGTTATGAAGATTGCGCTGAGGGTAAACGGGGTTCTTCACGAGGTGGATGTGGAGCCGAGGAAGTTGCTGGCGCACCTCTTGAGGGAGCTGGGCTACACCTCTGTGCGGATTGGTTGCGACACGGCGACGTGCGGAGCCTGTACTGTGATTATGAACGGCAGGCCTGTTAAGAGCTGTAACGTGCTTGCGGTGCAGGCGGACGGCGCCGAGATATACACCGCCGAGTACAGCGACGAGGTTATGCAGAGGCTGAGAGACGCATTTAAGAGGCACCACGCCGCCCAGTGCGGCTTCTGCACCTCCGGCATGTTGATGACAGCCTACCACCTGGTGAAGAGGGGCGTGAAGTCTGAGGAGGAGATCGTCGACGGCCTAGGCGGCGTTTTATGCAGATGTACGGGGTACCAGAACATTGTGGAGGCGGTGAGGGAGGCGGCGGGGGTATGAAGTACGTCGGGAGGCCCATACCGCGCGTCGAGGACGACGTTATTCTCAGCGGGAGGGCCCAGTATTTAGACGACATCGAGCCCCCCGGCGTGCTCTACGCCGGCTTTGTGAGGTCGCCCTACGCCCACGCCAAGGTGCTGAGGGTAGATCTGTCCGACGTAAGGCAGTCGAAGGGTGTGGTGGCGGCGTTCGGCCCCGGGGAGGGGTTCGACTTCGCGCCGGGGGGCAAGGTGCGGTACCAGGGCGAGGCGGTGGCCATGGTGGTGGCTCGGGATAGGTACTTGCTACAAGACGCCATTGAGAGGGCTGTGGTGGATTACGAGCCCTTGCCGGCCGTTGTGGATATATTCGAGGCGATGAGGGAGGGGGCGCCTCTAGTCGACGAGAGTCTGGGCACGAACATCGCCCACGAGGCGGTTTACCAGGGGGGCGACGTTGAGAAGGCCATGAGGGAGGCCGAGGTGAGGATTGAGGGGAGGATTTCGACGCAGCGACTGGTGCCTTCTGCGATGGAGCCGCGGGGCGTCCTGGCGGTGTATGACGGGCACAGCTTGACTATTTGGAGCTCGACGCAGGTCCCGTTTGACATTAGGAAGGAGGTTGCGAAGCATCTCGACCTACCCCTCTCGAGGGTGAGGGCCATACAGCCCTTCGTCGGGGGCGCCTTCGGCTCCAAGCTCTTGGTGTACCCCGAGGAGCTCTGGGTCTCCAAGGCGGCTTACCTCATGAAGGCCGCCGTGAAGTGGGTGGCCGCGCGGACCGAGGACTTCAAGACGACGACGCACGGCCGCGCCCTGGTGCTGGATTACAAAGTCGGCGCGGCGAGAGACGGCAGGGTGCTGGCCATAGAGGGTGTTGTGTACGCCGACGCCGGCGCCTACTACTGGGGGGAGGGGCTCGCAGACACTGCGGCGCGGATGTTGCCCGGGCCCTACGACATACGCCACGGGAGGGTGAGGGCCGTGGCTGTGTTGACTAACAAGACTCCGCTCAGCGCGTACCGCGGCGCGGGGAGGCCGGAGGCCACCTTCTTCATAGAGAGGATTATGGACCGCCTCGCCGACGAGCTGGGCCTCGACCGGGTGGAGATTAGGAGGAGAAACCTCGTGAGGAAGCTACCCTACACCAACGTCTTCGGCATAACGTACGACACTGGGGACTATCCAGGGACTTTCGAGAGGGGGCTGGAGAGGCTTGGCTACCGCCAGCTGAAGAAGTGGGCAGACGAAGAGTTTAAAAAGGGGAGGGTGCTGGGGGTGGGCTTCTCTATATATGTCGAGATAACCACCTTCGGCTTCGAGGTGGCTGTGCTGAGGGCTGAGAGAGACGGCAGCTTCACCCTCTACACGGCCGTCACGCCCCACGGCCAGGGGCTCGCCACGGCGCTTGCGCAGGTAGTCGCGGACGAGCTGGAGGTGCCTATGGAGAGGGTTAGGGTTGTGTGGGGCGACACGGCGTATGTGCCCGACGGCATTGGGACTATGGGTAGCCGCTCAATAACGGCGGGCGGCTCCGCCGCGGTGTTGGCCGCCAGAAAGCTGAAGGAGGAGCTGGCAAAGGCCGCGGAGAAGTTGCTCGGATGCAGGCCGGAGTACAGGGAGGGGTCGTTTACCTGCGGCGGGAACAGCCTCTCCATCAGCGACGTGGTAAAGGCCGTCTATAGAGGCAAGGCGGAGGCTAACTTGACGGTGGAGGCGGTGTACCAGGCGGACGCCACCTTCCCATTCGGCGTCCACGTCGCCGTGGTTGAGCTGGATCCCGAAACCGGGTTTGTAAAGCCCCTCCTCTACAAGTCCTACGACGACGTGGGCGTCGTGGTCAACCCGTTGCTGGCCGCGGGGCAGGTCATGGGCGGCGCCCTGCAGGGGATCGCCCAGGCGCTGTACGAAGAGGCCGTATACGACCAGTCGGGCAATTTAGTGACGGCGAACCTCGCCTTCTACTACGTGCCCACGGCGGCTGAGGCGCCTAGGTACGAGGTGCACTTCGCAGAGCCGCGCCACCCCTCTAAACACCCCACCGGCACCAAGGGCATAGGCGAGGCCGCCACCATCGCCTCCACGCCGGCGGTGGTAGCCGCGGTGGAAGACGCAATTAGGAGGCTGAAGCCCGGTGTGAGGATCGACAAGACTCCCGTAACGCCTGAGGAGGTCTGGAGAGCCTTGAGGTGAGGTGTGTAGGCGTCGTCCTGGCGGCCGGCGGATCCACGCGCTTCGGCGGCGACAAGCTTCTGGCTAACTTCAGAGGGCGGCCGCTGGTCTGGTGGTCTGCCGAGGCATTGCGGGGGGCGGGTCTTGAGGTGTATATAGTGGTCAATAGGCGGGAGGTGGCGGAGGCCGCGGGCCCCCTCGCCGGCGTTATCTACAACCCGTGGTGGAGAGGCGGGCTGTCCACAAGCGTAAAGGCGGCCGTAGCCGCGTTGTACGACAAGCCTTGTATTGTGTGGATGCTCGGCGACATGCCGTGTGTCTCCCCCTCCACAGTGCGCAGAGTTGCGGAGGCCTGCGGATCTGGCCTGGCCGTGCCTGTGTACAGGGGAGCTAGGGGGAACCCAGTGGCCTCTGCTAGAGACGTCTACGGGCTGGCGCTGGGGCTCGCGGGGGACGTTGGGCTGAGGGCTCTCCTCGGCGCCGTGCCCGTGGCCTACGTCGAGGTGGAGGATCCAGGCGTGGTTATAGACGTCGACACGCCGGAGGATTTGGAAAAACTCGCCTCTAAGACCTGCCCAGGGCCCTCGCCAGCTCCCTAGCCTTGGCCACCAGCTCTCTAAACTGGTCAAAGGTGAGTTGCTGCTTGGCGTCGCTCCACGCCTTGTCGGGGTCTGGATGCACCTCAACTATTAGGCCGTCTGCCCCCGCGGCGAGTATGGCGAGGGCTAGCGGTATTACGTAGCGCCTGTCGCCGGCTGGGTGGCTGGGGTCGCCGATGACCGGCAGATGCGTCTGTTGCTTGGCGTAGGCGATGGCCCCCACGTCTAGGGTAAATCTAAGAGTTTTGTCAAATGTCCTTATGCCCCTCTCCACAAGCACCACGTCGCCGTTGCCGTGTAGCGCTACGTACTCCGCCGCCAGCAACCACTCATCTATCGTATTTCCAAACCCCCTCTTGAGCAGTACGGGCTTCCCCGCCCGCCCCAGTTTTTTAAGAAGGGTGAAGTTCTGCATGTTCCGCGCCCCCACCTGGATGGCGTCTGCGTACTTAGCCACCAGGGGGAGGTCCTCCGGGTCCATCAGCTCGGTGGTGATGGGGAGGCCCGTGGCGTCTCTCGCCTTGGCTAAGAGGACGAGGCCTCTCTCTCCGAGCCCCTGGAAGGTATACGGGCTTGTCCTGGGCTTGAAGGCGCCGCCTCTCAGTGCGTCGCCGCCGGCCTCCTTCACCACTTTAGCCGTTGACAAGATCTGCTCTTCTGTCTCCACAGAGCAGGGCCCCGCTATTATGAAGATCTTCCCCTCTTTAATTTCCCTATCCCCAATCTTGACCGGCGTGGGGTCGCGCTTCCACTGTCTAGAGACCAGCTGGTAGTCGTTTTTCAGATCCACCACGGCCTTGACGGGCGTCTTCAGCCCCTCGACCTTGGAGCCGGGCGGCGTGGCCACTATGTAGTTGCCCCAGAGCTCTACATACCACGCCGGGATGCCCCTGGACTCTATCTCCTCCCTCAACGCGCGCCCCCTCTCACGCGTGTCGGCGATATAGAGCATATGTAGAGAAACCTCGGTCTTTATAGCTATTTCAGCTTTGTGAGGAGCTCCACGAGGGCTGTGGAGACCGCCTCTTTTAGGGCTTGGGGCGTCGCGATCCCTTCTCTGTAGTCTTTCTCTAGCGCCTCGGCGGATTCGTACCTCCTCCCGCCGACCTCCAGAGGCCCTCCGTACGGAATTAAGAGGTAAGCCGCTATTTCAAACACCGGGTTGAATCTAGTCTCTTTTGGGGGGCAGTAGGCGGCCCACACCTTGCGCCTCACCTCCTCCTCTGAGTCGGTTATAAATATGGCGCTCTGGGGCTTCGACTTGGACATTTTATACATGGCGTACACCTCGTCTATCTCTCTGTGGCTACCCTCCATCCTGCCGGTGCCGGACAGCGATGTTATTATCGGAGTGTGGAGCGCCACGGGCTTCTTGAAGCCTAGTTTCTCCGCCACGTCGCGGGCCAGCATGTGGGCCCTCCGCTGGTCCATGCCCCCCACCGCCACGTCCACCCCTAGGTAGAAGATGTCGGCTACCTGCATAATGGGGTAGAGCAATTTGGAGAAGTCTAGCTCCACCTCCTCAGCCCGCCTCCCCATGACAGGCGTGGCCCTCCTCACCCTGGCCAGAGAGGTCTCCTTTGCGATCTTCACCACCAGCTCCCAGTAGCTGGGGTCTTTCGCCACCTCGTCGCCGTAGACGTATCTAAACCTGCCGATTTTGTCCAGCACGGCCCTGATCTTCTCGCCCTGGGCCCTCAGCTCCTCCACAGACCCCTTGTCGTTTATCCACGCGTGCCACGTGGCCACCAGCACCACCACGTCGAAGCCAGCCTCCTTGAGCTCCGCCAGCTTGTAGGCCCAGATAAGCCACCCGATGTGTATAGGCCACAGAGGCTCGAAGCCTAGATACGCCAAGCCGCCTCTCAGCGCCTTAAACTCCTCGACGGTCACCACCTCCTCTATATTTCTCAGAAGCTTCTCCATAGAGGAGCCACCTCACCTATTTATTAAGATGTTGTCTAGGTCAAAGGTTAAATATGGCTATTTTCGTCAGTTACATGTCCCAGGGGTATCTGCTGTCGGGGTGGAGAGGAGAGCCTCGGAGCTTGAGCCTCTGATCTGCAAGGCTAGGAAGTACGTCGTGTTGATGGCCGGCTACGACCCCGGCATACACCTCGGCTCCTCCCTCTCGGTTATGGAGATAGTGGCGGCGCTGTACGGCACCGGCCGGGTGAAGTTCAACGTGGCCAACGGGGTTCACAACCGGAACTACTTCGTGCTGTCGAAGGGGCACGCCATACACGCGGTCTACGCCCTGGCCGCCGCCATGGGCTACCTCACCCTCGACGAGCTTAGGGAGACTGGTAGCCTTGGGAGCCGCCTCCAGAACCACCCAGAGGTGGACACGCCTTTTGTAGACGTGGCGAACTCCGGGTCGCTGGGGCAGGGTATTAGCCTCGCCGTGGGGCTGGCCCTCGGCTTGAAGATAAGAGGCGAGAAGGGCAGGGTCTATCTAGTGGTGGGCGACGGGGAGCTTGACGAGGGGCAGAGCTGGGAGTCCTTCGCCGTGGCGGCCCACTACGGCTTGACTAACCTAGTCACCATCGTCGACCTCAACGGAGTGCAGCTGGACGGACACAGCGAGGAGGTTTTGAGGAAGGGGGACCTGGCGGGTAGGTTTAGGTCGCTGGGCTACGAGGTGTTTGAGGTCGACGGCCACGACGTGGGCCAGATAGTATCTGCTCTAGAGAGAGCTGAAAACGCCGGGAGGCCAGCCGTGATTAATGCAAAGACGGTGAGGGGGAGGGGGGTGGCGGAGATAGAGGACACCGCTAAGCAGAGGCTTTCGAGAGACGACGCCCTTAGATACGCGGGGAATATATGCTAGACATAGAGTCTCTAACCCCCAGAGAGGCGCTGGGGCGGGCTCTGGCGGATCTAGGCGACTTGAGGCAAGACGTCGTCGTCCTCGCCGCAGACACCGGTGAGACCACCCGAGCCAAGTTCTTCGCCGAGAGGCACCCCGGGAGGTTTTTCAACGTGGGCATCGCGGAGCAGTCGCTGGTGGGCATCGCCGCAGGGCTGGCCATAGCAGGGTTTATGCCCTACGCCCTGACCTTCGCCGCCTTTATGACAAGGGCGTGGGAGCAGGCGAGGAACTCTGTCGATAGGCTCGCCCTGCCGGTGCGCCTAGTGGGGACGCACGCAGGCTTCGCAGACGCGTACGACGGCCCCTCCCACCAGGCGCTGGAGGACATAGCCCTATTCCGGGTCCTGCCGAACTTCACGGTAATCGCCCCGGCCGATTCCTGCGAGGTGTACAAGGCCGTCACGGCCTCGGCGGCTTTGAAGGGGCCTGTCTACATAAGGGTGGGGAGGGATTTCCACATACCCACCACCTGCGGGCTGTACGACAGGTTTGAGGTGGGGCGGGCCTACACAGTCGCGGATGGGGGCGACGTGGCTATATTCACCACGGGTGCTGTGTTGCCCTTCGCCGTGGAGGCGGCCCAGCTGTTGAGAGACAGGGGGGTTTCCGCCGCCGTTGTGCACTTCCCCACAGTGAAGCCGCTGGACTACTCAGCCGTAGAGAAATACGCCGCTTCTACCGGCGCTGTGTTGACCGTGGAGGAGCACATGGTCTACGGCGGCTTCGGCTCCGCAGTCGCCGAGTATCTATCGCAGACTAGGCCTACTAAGATGGCTATAATGGGGCTTAAGTCCTACGGGAGGACAGCCAAGAGCCCCCAGGAGCTGTACCAGTACTTCGGCCTCACGCCTGAGAACATAGCGGCGAGGGCTGAGGAGCTGGTTAAGCTGAGATGAGGAGGTTTTACTACAGACACAGCAGGGGGGTCACCGAGGTGGTGGTGGGGAGGGGGGTCAACTATAGCGATTACGTGGAAAGGCCGGTGGTTGTAATTGAGGAGGGGCTTAGAAACCCCCTCCCCGGCGCGCCCGCCCTGGTGCTGAGAGGCGGGGAGTCTGTAAAAAGCCTCGATGTGTTGACTCAAGTATACCAGTTCCTCCACGACGCAGAGGCAGATAGGAGCACCACCCTCGTGGCAGTGGGCGGGGGGGCCCTGCTCGACTTGGCCACCTTCGCCGCGGGGACGTATATGAGGGGCATACCCCTAGTCCAGGTACCCACTACGCTACTGGCCATGGTGGACGCCGCGCTGGGGGGCAAAGGCGCGGTGGACTGGGGCCCGGTGAAGAACCTCGTGGGGGTGTTTCACCAACCCGCCGCGGTTCTCGGCGACTTGGAGTGGGTCAGCTCGCTACCGCAGAGGATCTACATATCAGCCTTCGCAGAGGTCGTCAAGTACGGAGTGGCGCTGGACGGCGACTTCTACGAGTGGCTCAGGCGCAACGTCGACCCCCTCCTCGGGAGATCTGAAGCCGAGCTTGAGGAGGCGGTTTTCCGCTCCCTTAGGCTGAAGGCGGCTGTTGTGGAGGCTGACGAGTTCGAGGAGAGGGGGATTAGGCAGGTGCTGAACGTCGGCCACACGGTGGGCCACGCCCTGGAGCGCGTCCTCGGCTTGCTACACGGCGAGGCCGTGTCGCTTGGCATCGTCGCAGAGCTCCGCCTGTGGGCGAAGCTCGGGTACCTAGCCGAGAGATACGCCGAGGAGGTGAGGGCCCTCCTCGCCGCGTTCGGACTCCCCACGGAGGTTAAGGCAGGCAGAGAGCAGGTCGAGGCGGCTAAGCGCCTCGTTAGGTACGACAAGAAGAGGAGGGGGGACTACATATACGTCCCGGTGGTGGTTAGGCCCGGCAGGTGGTTTCTAGAGAGGCTGAGGCCGGGGGAGGTGGCCGAGGCTGTGGAGTATGTACTGTCTTGAAGCTGGGCGTCTAGAGGGGAGGTTCGCGATGCCCCCCTCAAAGCCGATGGCGCAGAGGCTTCTCCTCGCCTCGGCGCTGGCAGAGGGGGAGACCGTCCTGAGGGGCGTCGAGTGGAGCGACGACGCTGTGGCTATGCTCAGGGCCATACAGCCCATCTCAGTCCTTAGGGTGAGGGGGAGCGACGTCGTTGTCTCTCGGCGTGAGCCGGACTTCTACAGAGCCTTCAGCGTGGGCGAGAGCGGCTTCACGCTTAGAACAGCCGTCGCCCTCTACGCCGGCGTGCCCGGCTTAACCGCGGTGTACTTTGGAGGCACCCTCAAGGGGAGGCCGATAGACGACTTAATAGCCGTGCTGAAGAGGCTGACGGAAGTGGTTAAGTTGCCGGGTGCCGTGGTTATACGGGGCAGAAGGCTGGGGAAGTTTAGAGTTGAGGTAAAGGCCGACGTCTCTTCTCAATACATATCCGGCTTGATGTTCCTAGCCGCGGCTGGGGAGGGTGGCGTAATTACGCCCGTCGGCGAGAGGAAGTCGTGGAGTTTTGTAGAAGCCACGGCAGATGTGTTGAGGCTCTTTGGGGCCAAGGTGGAGCTCGGCGACGTCGTTGCTGTAGACGGCGGGCTGAGGAGCCCCGGGGAGGTGGACGTGCCGGGGGACTTCAGCCTAGCCTCCTTCCTGGCGGTGGCGGCGGTGGCCACCGGCGGAGAGGTGGAGCTGACAGGACACCTAACTAAGCTCGACGCTACGCTTGTAGATATCTTCAGAGCCATGGGGGCAGACGTCAGTTATGATGGTCATGCGGTCAAGGCTAGGGGGGCCTTTGCAAAGGGCGTCGAGGTGGATCTAGGCGGAAATCCTGACTTGGTGATGCCGGTGGCGCTAGCCGCCGCCGTCGTAGACGACGTATCGATTATAAGAGGCGTGGAGCATCTACGCTTCAAGGAGAGCGATAGGATAGCCACAGTCGCCGACGTCTTGGAGAGGCTCGGCGTAGACGTCCAGTATAGAGATGGGGCTCTGCATATCCGCGGCCCCCCCAGGCGGAGAGGCGTTGAGTTCAAATCACATGGAGATCACCGAATTGGGCTTATGGCGCTGGCCGCGTCTAGAATCGTGGGGGGTTGCGTAGACGATATAGGACCCGTCGCCAAGTCCTGGCCCTCGGCTGTGTTGTATTTCGCCGCGGGGGGAAATCAATAAATAGCCGGCGCGTGGGGAGAGGCATGAGAATTGTCGTCACAGGCGGGGCAGGCTTCATCGGGAGCCACCTAGTGGACCGCTTGGTGGAGATGGGGCATGACGTGGCGGTGGTGGATAACTTGTCAAGCGGGAGGAGGGAGTTTGTAAACAAGGCCGCTGAACTGCACGTAAGAGATTTAAAAGACGCAGACTGGGGCGTCGGCATCCGCGGGGAGGTGGTCTTCCACTTCGCGGCTAATCCAGAGGTTAGACTATCCACAACCGAGCCCGTGGTTCACTTCAATGAGAACGTGCTCGCCACTTTTAACGTGCTTGAGTGGGCGAGGCAGACGGGCGTGAGGACTGTGGTATTCGCCTCGTCGTCCACTGTGTACGGCGACGCCGAGGTTATACCGACGCCGGAGGAGGCGCCTTATAAGCCTATTTCCGTCTACGGCGCCGCCAAGGCGGCGGGGGAGGTTATGTGCGCCACGTACGCCAGGCTCTACGGAATTAAATGTCTAGCGATTAGATACGCCAACATAGTAGGCCCCAGGCTTAGGCACGGCGTCATATACGACTTCATTATGAAGCTTAGAAAAAACCCCAACGTGCTGGAGGTGCTGGGCGACGGCACCCAGAGAAAGAGCTACCTCTACATAACAGACGCCGTGGACGCCACTATCCAAGCTTGGCAGAAGCTAGAAGAGGAGAAGGAGCTCTACATGGCGCTCAACGTGGGGAATCTAGACGCCGTTAGAGTTCTCGACATCGCCAAGATAGTGTCTGAGGTCCTCGGCCTGAGGCCAGAGATTAGGCTAGTGCCGGCGACTGCAGACGGGAGGGGGTGGCCCGGCGATGTTAAATACATGACGCTGTCAATATCAAAGCTGATGAAGCTGACGGGCTGGAGGCCGGCCATGACCAGCGCGGAGGCCGTGAGGAAAACGGCCGAGGATTTGGCGAGGGAGCTATGGCGGACACTGTAATATCAGCCGCGCTCCTCGCGGCGGTGATAATCTACACCTGGCTCAAACACCGCAGGTCTAGTTGCCGATCTTGACAACTCTCCTGCCGATGTGAGACGCCTTGGGGGTCTCCTCCAGCAACCTAGGCAATTCGGCAAAGCTGTGAGTTGTGTATACGGGCTTCACGGCGCCCGTCGCCAGTAGCCGAAGAGCCTCCTGCAGATCTGCCCTCCCTCCCTGCAGTACGGGGAGAAGCTCCACCTCCTTTAGGATTAGGAGGCCAAGCGCGATGGGAGTCGGCTGGGGGTCCACGTTGCCTATCAGCGCTATCCTGCCGCCCCAGTTCACGGCGCGTATAGTCTGCTCCAGCGTAGGCCCCCCGACGGACTCAACGGCGCCGTCCGCGCCCCCCAGTTTCTTAACCTCGTCGGCAAAGGACTTCCCCGTAATCACGTGATCCGCGTATTTAGCCACGTATTCAGCCTTCTGGGGGCTTGTAACCGCCACAACCCTCGCGCCGTATGCCTTGGCGATCTGCACTGCGTGTATCCCCACGCCGCCGCCCGCCCCCGTGACTAAAATCTGGCGACCAGGGGAGACGCCTATCTTCCTCATGCCCCTAACCACGGTGGACAAGACACAAGCGGCGTAGGAAGCCGCCTCTAGAGGCACGCCGGGCGGGATCTTCACAAGCGATTTCCTATCCGCAGAGATGTACTCGGCAAAGGCCCCCGGCAGGTCCTCGCCGTATATCTTTCTGCTTCTACAGAGGTACTCCCTCCCCGTTCTGCAGAATTCACACTCTCCGCAGAATTCGTACATCATACCAGCCACCGCGTCCCCAGGCTTAAACTCGTCGACTCCCTCGCCCACCTCCTCCACCACCCCGGCAAATTCATGACCGGGGACTATAGGCAACTTCACCCTTTGAAAGCCCTGCCACGCTAGGTAGTCTCTATAGCAAACCCCAGCCGCGGCGACTCTAACCAAAACCCTCCCCGGCCCCGGCTTGGGCTTCTCCAACTCCACAAGACTGGGGGGCTCTTTAAAATTCTTCAGTACGTATCCCCTCATTATTGAGGTGTCTATCCGGTGTTTTTATTTATTCCTCCGCCTCGACGGCCCTCACGCCTATGCCGAAGAGCCTTCTAAACACCCTGTCGATTAGACGTATATAGGCGCCCCTCTGTCCAATAAATGCGCCGAATTCGCTCCTCCTTACCTGCACCTGTAGCTCAGGCCCGGCGAAGTCCACATCTGTTATATGTTTAGATATCCAGCCCACGGGGTGTATAGCCCTAATCCACTGTTTAAAGTCCAGAGACATCTCCAGAAGCCTAAGCCTCGCCCCCACCTCCCCCTCAATCGTCTTTATACGCTCGCCACCCCGCCCCACGACCCTCCCCAGCTGCCCCTCCTTTACGATAATAATGGCGTCGGGGACGTTCTCCCCCTTAATGCCGAGGGAGTCCTTGTCAGCTCTAAACTCCACCGCGGTTATTATGTCGGCGTCCGGGGCGAATATCCTCGCGGTTTCGTATATATACCTCTCCGTCTCCGAGAGGTGGCGCTTCCTCATCCTCAGCTCAAGCGCCAGCTTAATCCCCCGCCTCGCCCCGGGCCTCACGATGTCCTTAACCCCCAGATCCACAACCTCGGCCTTCTCCTCGCCGAGAAGCGCCTCGCGGAGGAGGGTTGCGCCGTCCTTCTCCGCGTCTGTGGGCTTCTGGAAAATGGGGTCGCCGGCGACGATCATCCTACTCCCCCTCCCCAGCCTTATCAAAATCTCAGCCGCGCTCTCAGGCCTCACGTTCTGTGCGTCGTCTAGAAAAATCACGCTGTCGTCGAAAGTGCGGCCCCTGAGATAGGAGACGTCGGTCACGATCACCTTCTCCTCCTTAAGCAAGCCCTCGATGTAGCTCCTCTCGGCGTAGGGCCCCAGTATGTCTTCGAGATAGGCCGCGGCGATGCGGTAGTACATCTCGCCAAGCTTCTCCGGCGTCAGCACCTCGCCAGTCGCCACATCTACAATTGGCCTCGCGATGATGAAGCGCTTAGCCCTCCCGCCCTCCACCGCCCATATGCCGTAGGCAATGCTGATAAGCGACTTCCCAGTCCCCGTCGGGCCGAAGAGGCCAACCAGCTCATTGTTAGGATCCCTCAAGACGTTCACAGCCCTCTCCTGCCCCACCGTCATCGGCTTAATCTTGTCAAACATAAGACGCCAGTATAAAAGAGCTTAAAAACATTGAAATAACCAACGTCGATGGATAGGCCAGCCGTCGCCGTCGCCGCGGTGGCGGTGAAAAACGGCGAGGTTGTCCTAGTCAAGAGGAAGTACCCGCCGAACCCAGGCAAGTGGAGCCTGCCGGGGGGCCGCGTGGAGCTCGGCGAGAGGCTTGAAGAGGCTGTGCTGAGGGAGTTGAGAGAGGAGACGGGCTTGACGGGGCGGGTTGTCAAATTCCTCCAGCCCGTCGAGTATATAGAGAGGGAGGGCCCCCGGGTGAATTACCACTTCGTAATCCTCGTCTACCTAGTGGAGGTGGAGGGCGACGCCAGTCCCACAGCCAGCGACGACGCGGAGGACGTAGCGGTGGTGCCGGTTGGGAAGGCTCTTGAGATGGACTTGACAAAAACCACCAGGGATGTTTTGGAGAGGCTACTGTCTAAGTTTTGAAATTCTGAGATACGCCTCCTCCACAGCCCTGCCGACGAGATGCCCCACGGGGGCCATCTCCACAAGCGCCTTTATAGTGGTGCCCCCCGGCGTGGCCACGTACTGCGCCAGCTTCTCCAGAGAGAACCTATCGTCGAGGGAGGGCATACTCGCCATTAGGGAGAGGACCACCTCCCTAGCCAAGTCCCAGGGTATTCCTATGTTCACCCCCGCCCTAATGAGAGCCGTCGCGAGCTCTGCGACAATGGCGGGGCCGGAGCCGAGCAACACCGTCAACGGGTCTATAAGCCTCTCGTCGACCCAGAAGGTGGGGGCGATGTAAGACAGCAGTTTGTTAACCTCCTCGTCGTATGCGCCGGCTACGGCTATGGCTGTCAGCCCCACGTTTGTCATCGCCCTGTAGGGCCTCGACGTGAGTCTCCTCAGCGACTCCAGGGTGGCGCCTGCGACGAAAGATATGAGAGGCTTATCCACGTAGAAGGTAAGCTCCGGCAGGTTGGCCGGCTTGACGGCGACCATAATCACGTCGCTGTTCTCAACGACGAGTCTGTTGTCGGTATACACCTCAAGCCCCAGAGAGGCGAGGCGTTGTCTAGACCTCTCCGTCTTTACAGAGGCGAGGACCCTCACACTGTTGCCGTGTAGCCTAAGCGCGATCTGCGAGCCCAACTTACCAGCCCCAATAACCCCAACTGTCAGCTGGGGGACGCATGTGACGAGAAAAACACTTATTTAAATAGTTAAACATGGAGCTATGTACTTCGCCGTCATCGGCGCCCACGTCCGAGGGAAGTCGGCGAGCCCAGCCATGCACACGGCGTCGTTCAAAGCGCTGGGCATCAACGCGGTGTACATCGCAATAGACGTGCCGAGGCAGGAGCTGGGTTGCTTCGCCCAGCTGGCCCGCCTAAACTTCAGAGGCTTCAACGTAACGATCCCCCACAAAGAAGAGGTAGTGAAGTTCCTCGACGCGGTGTCGGCCGAGGCCCGGGCCGTCGGCGCCGTCAACACAGTCCTCGTGGAGAGGAACCTCCTGGTGGGCTACAACACAGACGCCCACGCTGTGTACCACCTAGCCGGCGGCTATATGAAAGGCGCCGACGTCTATATAATCGGCGCCGGCGGCGCCGCCAGAGCAACGCTCTTCGCCGCGGTGAAGGCAGAGGCCAGGAGAATCTACGTCACAAACCGCACGGCCGAGAGGGCCGCGGCCCTCGCTGAGGAGTTCCGCCAAAAGTTTGGGCGCTCTGTTGAGGCCGTGCCCTGGGGAAGCGGCGTGAAGGCCGACGTCGTGGTAAACGCCACCCCCATACACGACGCGGTCCTCGCCGACCTCGGCGGCGCCTCGCTCTACGTAGACTTCGTCTACATACCGACTCCAAGGACTAGGATGGTGGAGGAGGCCCGGAGGCTCGGGGTGAGGGTGGTGGACGGCGTCGACCTCCTAGTGGAGCAGGGAGCACAGGCCGAGAAGATCTGGCTCGGGGTGGAGCCAGACAGAGAGGTGATGAGGAAGGCGGTGGAGGAGTTCCTGGGGATATGAACACCTTCGGGAGGGAGTTCAGGATTACCACATTCGGCGAGTCCCACGGCAGGGCCGTAGGCGTGGTGATTGACGGAGTCCCCGCCGGCCTCCCCATCTCCGAGGAGGACATAAGGAGGGAGCTGGACAGGAGGATGTTCTGCCACATCCACTGGCTAAACCCCAGATGCGAGCCCGAGGAGTTTGAAATACTCTCAGGCGTAAAAGACGGCCACACCCAGGGCACCCCCATCGCCATAGTGATTTGGAACAGAAAGGCGATATCTAGCTACTACGACGAGCTCTGGCTGAAGCCCAGGCCGGGGCACGCGGACCTCGCCTACTACCTCAAATACGGGAAGTTCTACGACCACAGAGGCGGGGGGCGGGCGTCGGGGCGCACCACCGCCGCGGTGGTGGCCGCCGGCGCCGTGGCGAAGAAGTTGTTAGCCCAGATGGGGGTAGAGGTGGCGGGGCACATAATCGAGCTGGGGGGCGTCGAGGTAAAAGGAAGCTACACCTTTGACGACGTTAAGAAGAGCTGGGAGAAGCCCCTCCCGGTGGTGGACGACGAGGCCCTATCCGCTATGCTCGAGTTGCTGAGGAGGGCCGCGGCTGAGGGGGACAGCGTGGGGGGCGGCGTGGAGGTTTGGGCAGTGGGCGTGCCGCCGGGGCTCGGGGAGCCCCACTTCGGCAAAATAAAGGCGGAGCTCGCCATGGCCGCCTTCTCCATACCCGCGGTGGTGGCGCTGGACTGGGGCGCCGGCAGGCCGCTGGCCAGGATGAGGGGAAGCGAGGCCAACGACCCCAT
>NZ_JBMFKV010000029.1:0-16772 GCF_049971835.1 Pyrobaculum sp. | reverse complement strand
ATGTTTCGTCTGCCGTCGAGACTTTTACACGGCGCGGTTTAGGCCAAGGCGGGCGCCACGGCGCGCCATCCAAAACACTGGGTAGAGAGATAAACATTGCCTAAATTATACTAGTTTAATAACTACTGACCGCGCGCTGGGGAGAGGCTTCACAAATTTGTTTTATATGAGTAAAGAGAATACTATGAATAATATGTAAAATTATTTTTTGAGTTGGTAAATTTATCCAGAGGTTTGAAATTTAATGATTAAGTTAAGTCAAGTGAGACATTGCATTTCTATCCGTTTTATTAATGTCTAGAGAGGTTGCGGTAGCTGGTCTCTAGAATGTATTAGGCAGTCCTCAGGAGGGGGTAGCGTCGCGTGGCGCCGCGCTTGGCGGGTTTCTGACTGGGGTTGGTTCTTGGTTGCTGGGCCGCGGCGCCGCTAGCACTGGTAGCGCTCGGCGAGGCAAATGCGGCTCCGCGCCTCTGGGTGGATGTAGATCCACGCGGCCAGCCGCCGGCCGTCTTTCAACACGACGCGGGTGCGGGCCCTGGCGTAGCCCGCCGGGAACTCCAGCTGGTCCACCCTCTCGACCACCTCCTCGCCCACCTCGTAGACCTCTCCCTCAACCATACAGCCAGGCGCGCGGACGGCGTAGGGGATTAAGTCGACGTAGAGAGTGAAGCGGGGGGCGTAGGCCTCGCCCACGTACTCAGCCCCCTGGAGAAGCCAGTGGTTGACGCAACCCCTCTTCAAGGTGCCGTAGACAAAGAGATACACGGCACGGAGACCGGCCCCCTTTAAAAAGACTTCCGGCGGCTCCCCCGGGCGGCGGCCCCCGCCCTCCGCCGAATCTCGGCCCCTGGTGGCCGCGGCCTCTCCCGCACAGCCGCTGGGTGCCGGGCGTCGTGCCGGCGCGCGGGGCTCCTGTGGGTGGGGTTCCGGGCCGTGGATCTCGGCGGCTAGGCGCGGCTTGTGTTTTTGTATATGCAGTGTCTGGCGTAGCCGCAGGCGGCGCATCGCCTCGTGACGTACGGGGGGTCGCGGCCGGCGTATATCTGGGCTATGTTTTTTATGATGGTCATGAGGGCCTCTGCGAGGTCCGGGGTGTAGGGGATGGTGTGGGGCTTGTCTTTTATCAATATGCCGTATCTCACGGGGCCGCGGGTCTCGGCCATCCACATGTAGGCGGCTAGCTGGTAGATCTCGGGGGTCGTGGGGGGCCCAGGCCCTGCCTTGGTCTCTATGGGCACCACGCCTCCCCACTTATCCACGGCGATGTAGTCCGCGACGCCGCGGAGAGGGGGCCTCCTCAGGGGGACCTCCGCCTCTACCCGCCTGTAGCCTGCGGCGAGCTCCGGGGGGAGGGGCCGCCTCTCGGAGAGGTACTCGGCTGGGGGCTCCTCGGCGCCTATCCTCTTCGCCGCGATTATCCCCGGGCAGTAGAGGTAGTGCTTCACGTCGGTGGGTGTTATACACACCTGCCCTACTCTCTACTTTTTTACTTTTGAGGAGGTGGCCCGGCTGGCTGAGTACGTGTCGAGGATGCCGCGGCACGTCTCCGAGGAGCTTAGGGGGTGGCGGTGGAGCGAGCCTCCCCTTCTCCACACCTCGGCGGTCTACCTCTCCTTCAGCGACGTGTCCTACGGCGTGTGCCCCACGGGGAGGGACGTCTACCTCAGGCGGGTGGCTAGGGTGAAGCCGCAGGTCCTCCCGCCGGAGGTGGAGGTGGGGTACGTGGTCCACGCGGCCTACTCCGCCGCGGTGGCGTCGGCGAAGATGCTGGCCCTCGCCGGCGTCGCCACGGGGCAGGACTTTATAGACTCCATGAGGGCGAGGTTTGAGGAGTTTATCCACGGCCTCTACGCCAGCCGGCGGTGGGGCCTCACCAGGGAGGAGGTGTTCAAGACGGCGTGGCCGGTTTGGGACCACGCCTCGGTTATTTTCGGAGGCGCGCTGGAGAGGGGGAGGGCCAAGAGGCTGTCCGGCGACTCCCTCGCCGCCTACGTCGCGCCATTCCACGTGGAGTACCCCGTCGAGGGCTACCGCCTAGGACTCACACAGGGCTACGTAGACGCCTTGCTACCCCCGGCGGTGCCCGTCGAGATCAAGGTGGGGGCCGCCGCCCACTGGCACCGGGTGGAGCTGGCGGCCTACGCCCTGGCTCTCGAGGCCACGCTCCACACCCCCGTTGACTTCGGCGTGTTGGTCTACGTCCAGCCGGAGCCCTTCCACTACTACTACGCCGTGGTGCCCATAGGCGACTCCCTGAGGCTGGAGTTCGCCGAGGCCCGGGACCGCAAGGCGAGGCTGGTGGAGTCCGGCGCGGACCCGGGGGCTCCGGAGAAATGTTCAAAACAGTGCCCGTACTACCACTACTGTGAGGTGGCTGGTGCTGGACGGCTGGGGGGAGCGGCTGTACTTCCGCAGAGGCGTCTTCGTCTTGGTGAAAAAGGACGGGAAGGTGGAGGTGGCGCCGCCTCAGGTGGACTCCATAGTGGTGGCGGTGCCGGGGGCGGCTCTGAGCGCCAAGGCCCTGGCCAAGGCGGCTGAGTTCGGCATCGACGTGGTGCTGATGCCGGGGTGGAGGCCGGTGGCGAGGCTGGTCCCCGCCCGCTACGCCCCTCCGGTGGAGCTCTGGGTGAGGCAGGCCGCGGCTTACGTCAAGCGCCGGGTGGAGCTGGCGAGGAGGTTCGCCCAGGGGAAGCTGGAGAACCAGTCAGCCCTCCTCAGACACTACGCCAAGATGCACAGAGACGCCAAGCTGGCCAAAGCCGCGGAGGAGGTTCTGGGCTACGCCAGGGCCCTCAACGCCGCCAGCTCCGTGGCGGAGGTTAGGCAGATGGAGGCCGCCGGGGCGAGGATATACTGGAGGGCCTACAAAACCCTCGTCCCGCCCCACCTCGGCTTCAAGAAGAGGCTCAAGCGCTACGACCCCGGGCCAGTGGACCCGGTCAACGCCGCGCTGAACCTCGGCTACGGCCTCCTCAAGAAGGAGTGCTGGAGGGCCCTCCACCTCGCCGGCCTCAACCCCCACATCGGCTACCTCCACAAGCCCCGGAGGGCCCAGCCCGCCCTCGTGTACGACCTGGTGGAGGAGTTCCGCCCCGCCGTGGACAAGGCCGTCCTCGCCCTCGCCAGGAGGGCCCCCAGCGCCCTCCTCGACCCCGCCAAGAGGCTTGAGGAGATGGTTAAAACCGCCGCCGCGCTGAGGGAGGACATCCAGCGCCAGGCCCGGTCCCTAGCCGCCGCCATAAGAGACGGCCTCGGCTACGTGCCGTGGAGCTTGAAGTAGGCGCTACGTCACCACGAGCCCCCCGTCCCACTTGTACCTCACGTCGCCGATAACAGATCGCGTCTTGTAGCACGCCCCCGTCAAGAGGAACACCTGCACGTTCACCCACGCCGCCCCCTCACCAGCTCCGCCAGCCCCGCCTCCACCTCCCCGCTACTAGCCAGCCTCCTCTCCTCTCTGCGTAACTAAGAGACTTCTCTCGTTGTTTTAAAACAGCGAGGGGCGGGGTTGCGCCAAGCGGTATGTGTAGCGGCGCGTTGTTTTAAAATAGCGCGTGTCTATGGCAACGGGTAGGTTTTAAACGTCGGACAGAGTCCTGTCTGTGAGGCAGGTCAGGCCAGTAGAAGTGAACGATCTGCGTAGTAGAGTTTCTGCGCTCATCGATACGCTCTACGAACGTGACGGGCATATCTTAAGCTTCTCTGCGTGGTGGCTCGCGCCTTCGAGAGAGGGGAACGTCACGAGTTTCGTCTATGTTAGCTACTTTGCCAGCGTTATAGAAGTCAGGGGCGGGGCTTCTAGCCTGGCCTCCGAGATACACTTCCCCCGCGTATATGACAGAAACGCCGAACCTTCCCTGAAGTCCACAAAGAAGGCAGAGGGGACACGCTCTTTTATCCTCAGGCCAGCCGACGTAGTTGTTGTATAGCCGCCCTCGCCGCAGTACTGTCTCTGACGTAGTACGTTGTTTTAAAACAGTTGGAGGTCTGGCAACGCCAGCGTGCAGAATATATGCCATTTTAAAACAGCGTGTGCCCGGGGTAGCGCACAGTTTTTAACTGCCAGACAGAGCCTTGTTTATATGAGACGTAGCAGGCCCGTAGGCGTGCACAGCTTACAGAACAGGGTCTCTGTCCATTTCGATACACCCGGAGGTGCCGTATACCCTTTCGACTTCCCGCTGTGGTGGTCCACAGACGTCGCCAGGTTTGTTTCTGTCGGCTACGGGTCTGCTATCGTCGCAGACGCCAGGGACGGGGCCTCTGGCCAGGCCTACGTGTACTTCCACCGCGTATACGACGATGACACCGGGCTCTCCCTCGCCGAGTACGGAAAGAAGGCAGGGGAGGTGTTTTCCTCAGCTTTAGGAGTCGCTGTAGCTCTGGTATAGGCGCCTCCACTGCGCTACCGTCTCTGCCACCCGCGCTGTTTTAAAACAGCGGGCGAGGTTCTTTCTATTCTCTATGTTGTTTTAAAACAGCGCGCTACGGCGCGTTTCGAGGCTTGGGAGGGCGGGCTGTGCGGTACCGGGTGGCGGCTGGCGGGGGTTCCAGCGGGCGGGGGTCTGGTAGTGATAACATATTTATAGACAGCGGTTTGCCTCCTCTGTGGTCTACATATACCTGGGGCGGGTTGTGCTCAACGGCGAGAGCGGCTACGCGTGGCTCATAGCTTCGGGCGGTGGCGGGGCGGGGAGGCTCGCGAGGTTCTACGTGTACTTCAGGAACAGCAGGGGGAAGACCAGGTACCTGGGGGCGAGGACCTACGAAGAGGTGGGGGCCATGTTCGGCTGGCGCCGCCTGTTCGAAGCCACCACTGGCGACTACAAGAAGGCGTGGCTCCCGCCCACGTGGCGCGAGTTCCTGGCCCGCCTGGCGCGTATCGCGTTTAAAACAGAAGAGGGGAGGGCTGTGCTGGAGCAGATCAAGAAGTACAGCCCCGAGCTCCTGCTAGCCCTCGATCTAGACGAGTACTACTACGGAGCCGAGGAGCTGGCCGAGGCGGTGGAGAAGGTGCTTGAGCTAGGCATCTCCCTGCCAGTCTTCACAGTCGGGGCTTTTAAGAGCGGGGGGAAGAGGAGCGCTAGGGACAAGCCTCAAGAGCGTCGAGGGCGACCTTCCTCAGCTCGTCTGCCATAACTTCTGGGACGGAGAGGAAGAAGCCACTCCGAGTCTTGAGCACGACGCCCTCCGGGTCTACGTACACCTCTAGATAGGTAGACCCCCCGCTCATCCTGACTTTAACCACAACTCCCCACTCGACGTCCTTCACCACCGCGATGTTGCTCCCAGCCACCACCTCCCCGCCGACACACGCCTTGTCGTTCTTCCTGAGGATCTCGATTAGGCCGACTACAACCTCTCTAACAAGCTCCTCCAAGAGGGCGACGCGGTGCACCAAGTGGAGCCCCTGCGGGATGGAGACCACCACAGAAAAAACGACTGGTTAAAAAATTAAAGTGGCGTGCAGGAAGACAGCTCGAACATCGCCACCATCATAAGCGCGTTTTTCGAAAAATCCGCGAAGTTTTTTATCTGGTCTGCGTAGCTACCGAGCTGTGGCCTGAAGGAGTCGACCAAGCTAGCTACCAGGAAGTAAGCCATGATCTCGGCCCCGAGGCTTGGCCTCAGCGGGAGCACGGGCACGTGCCTCTCAGCCGTGGCGTTGCCCAGCTGGGCCCTCAGCGTCAGCAGGTTGGCGCCGAACGGCGCCACGTCCCGCACTCTGAAGGCGTTCCGCCCTGGCCTGACCTCCACCTCTTTGGCCATTAAGACCTTGGCCCCGCGCCTCACCACTAGCGTGTCTCTAACTTCGTAGTCGCTCTCTGCCACGACCTCGACTTCGTACTTCTGGCACCACCCCACCGCCCTTGGCCTGGTTATCGAGAGCTTTAGGGGAGCCACGGTATCCCGAACCTAACCGCCAGACTTGTTGCGAGAGCCGCCGTGTATACGGCTATGTCCTTAGGGACGCTTTCGTCTCTCTGCGACAGCTGGTACGCCATGTAGAGCAGGGAGAGGGTGAAGGCTGCGAGGGCTGGCCCCACGCCCGACGCGCCTTTGTAGAACAGCTCCGCCGAGAGGGCGCCCAGCGCCATGTGGATCGGGTCGCCGTACTTCCTCGCCACGTCGTAGAGAGATGTTGCCCTAGCCAACTTCCTCACCACGACTCCAGCCACCGCAAGCGCCGCCGCTACTAGAAGGAGGGCGCTCATGACGCGCCCACCAGGAGCCTCACTATGTAGGGCTTGAGGTACCCTATTGTGTACATAGACGTGGCGTTGATGATACACTGCTTCGTATACGAGCCAAGCCTCCCGCATATCCCCCAGGCGTAGGCAAGCGGCCTCCCGCTCTCGATAAGCACCCTAATCGCCTCAGCTATTTTCTCCTTCACCTCCTTGGGGGCCCTCTCCAAGTCTGGAAACTGCTCAAGCAGGTTGTGCATTATGTAGCTTTCCAGCTCCTCCCAGGTTATGGGGATGGCCATCATGCCATGTAGTTGTCTCTGCTTTAAAAATTAGCCACAAGACGTCACCTGCGCCAGCCCCACGTGTCCAGCACCGTGCTAGCCATGTGTATCAAGCTACTCTCTATGACCTGCGCCACTGCGTCTTCTCCAAACCTAGAGAGCACCCACTGCCTCTCCCTCTCCACCTCTCTCCTAATCGACGGGGCGTTCAGCGCCTTCTCGGCGAGGTCTCTCGCGTCCGCCCTAGGCCCCCTGCCAGTGTGTATGGGGTTGTTGGGGAGTACTGTGTCGAACCCCTCAACCGCCACCGCCAGATAGGGAAAGAGCTTGGGGGGTATGTACTCGACCCAGGGCCCCACCGCTGGCACCAGCGCTGGCACGCCCAGGGCCAGCGCCTCAAGGGCGTTTCTCTCAAACCCGCCACCTCTGCTCGGCACCAGGACCACGTCTGAGGAGAGGTACAGCGCCTTCAGGCACTCCACGCTGAGCCACTCCGATATGAGCCTGACTCTGTACTTCGAGAGCTCCCGCGGCACCTCCGGGGCCCTGAGCAAGAGGGTGTACTCCACGCCCCTCCGCTCGATCAGCCCCAGCGCCCTAGCCACTATGTCCACCCCCCTGCGCCACCCGCTGTGGAGCACGAAGAAGAGCATGTTCACTCCAGGCCCCCTGAACTCCCTGTCGCACTTCCTGGCCTCTACCAGTCTTGAGCTGACTGGGTGTGGCCACACGTACACAGGCACAGACACGCCAGACCTCAAGTACGACATCCGCGAGTAGAAAGAGGGCACGACAGACGCCTTCGCAAACCTGTTGAGAGTGGACACGGCTTGCGGGGAGATCCTGTCCGAGTCAGCGACGTCCACAGCCACCACTGGGTAGCCCTCAGCCACGGATCTGAGGGCCGTGGCCACCCTCCCGGTGAAGAAGGGGTAGAAAAACGGGTGGATAAAGACAAGCGAGGCGCTGGGAGGTACCTGGGCGCCACCCTCGGCAACCGACTCTATTTCGAGGACCTCCACGCGGACGCTCCTCCTCATAAGAGCCACGTACTCCTCTCCAGCCAGTCTGAACGAGCTAGTCTCACTCCTCGGGATGAGGTAGGCGACCTCCACAAAAGCCAGAGATTTGCTTGCCTATAAACTGTTCCCCCACACCTATGTACTCCTCTCCAGCTAGGTCTGTCGCCCAACAACAGTCTTCTAAAGCACGTAGATCCGTACTAGTCTGAGGTCTAGAAGCTCTCCGCGCCATTGCAAGTAGACGTTTAGCGTAGGTATCTCTTTGTAGCTCTCGTATACCCTGCACTCAAGCTCTACTTCCCTGGCTTGGAGGCCTTGGTACGTCCTCCCTAGGAGTGTGGTTTATAGCGTCTTCTCGGCTACGGACCAGAGGAGGAGGTGGGGCCCGTAGATGAGGTGTCTGTACTTCCTTGCGAAGAGGTCTAGGTACGTGACTCCGTCTCTTGGGAACTTCTCGCCAATGGTCCTAGAGTCGAAGCTCGTCGTGTTCAGCAACAGCCCGTGGAACGCAGCTATCGGGGCGAGGGGCTTTACGTACCCCAGTCTGTACAGCACGACTGCCGAGGCGTAGTTGACTAGCCGGCGGAAGGCGTACGTGTAGTACTTTGGCCTAAGTTTTACGCACCTCCTCTCCCCGCGCAACCACGCACAGACTTCGTACTCCTCGGGGTAAGACGGGACGTTTATCCTAACCTCGTTCTTCGAAACCCTCATCGCCTCAACTGCCTTGGCCACCGCGCCGAGGCACGGCTCGCCATCGCAGTAGAGATACGCGTCTACCCCGCTGTCTCCCAAGATGAGGTTCGCAGTGCAGTTGTACGGCGGCTGGAGTCTAAACAAGTCAAAAACTAAGTCGCCAAAGCGCGTTGGCATGAAACAGTCCCACGTCTTTCTTCCACCACTCTTTTCTCTCTCCCACTCCCCTCCTCCTACCTCCCCCCGCTTTATCTTCGACAAAAGTGTAATAAATTGGGTAACCTTCTCTCTCGATGTCCGCGGATCTTGACCGTCTTTACGAAGAGTACGTGTTGCGGAAGAGGGAAGTTCTCCAGCGGTTGGGGCCGCTCGCCTCTGTGCCATTGTTGTCAACGGTACTTGGGATAAAAAAGTCTTTCCTCTACGCGTTGGTCAAGACTAGGAAGGTGCCAGCCATGGAGGTCGGGAGGAGGGTTCTCGTCGACGTGAAGGCGCTGGTGAAGTTCTTGGAGCGCGCCGACCTAATCCCGGCTCCTCTAGACGCGGGGGAGTTCCCCCTGGGCGAGTGTCTGTTGCGGGCGGGGCTTGTGAAGAGGTGGCGGGGTATCTACATTATGCCAAAGAGCGCGCTCCTCCTCTTCCAGCCCTCGGGCGAAGTGTTAAAACACGTAGTGTTCGTAGACGACGATGTATACAGAGGCGCTCCTGGGGATAAGGCTCGCTGACCTGGGCAACGCCGGGCCTGTGGAGCTGATGTACATGCTCTACGAGGACCCCGTGCTCTACCGCCTTGGGGTGGTCCGGAACTTCTGCGACCCGACGGACGTCCCGCGGTGTATCGGGTCTGGCTACGCCACGGTTATGAGGTACGCCAAGAGGGCCAGGGTTAGGAGGGTGGATAGGTGCCACTCGTACATGTCCTACCGCGCCACGTGCTTGGAGAGAGACGGGCTGTTCTACGACGGGCACTTGCTCTATACTGTGCGGAGTGGCGAAGTCGTGCTCCTAAACCACAAATATATATTCGAGCTGTCTCTCGAAGCTTCCAGCCCGAACTATATCAGGTACTCCACAGTTCTGAACCCGGCGTTCTTCTCCTCGGCTCTGTTCGGGCGTGGCTACGCGGTGTTCTACATCCCCGGGGAGAGCAGTGTCAGATACACCTTCGTCACCTCTTCTGGCAGGTGGAGCAAGGCGTCTATCATCCCGGAGCTACACAGAGAGGTCGTTGAGGCCGTAGCTAACGAAATGGCGGTCTTCTACGAAAAGGGGCCTCTTGAGTGGCGTCGCTTCCTCTCGTCTAGCAGATTTCTGTGACAGAGGCGTTGGCAAACCCCGCCCTTCAGGGCGGAGAGGAGGTCAGAGGGCTACACATATGCGCTCTGGGGTGGCGAGGAGGCCACTAGCCTTATATAGCGGGGTGGAGGCCACCTGGACTGTTTTATAAATTGGTAGAGAGCCACCACTATGGCAGAAACAACCCCAACCCCAACTCCAACAACAACGCAACAGATCTACTTCGCAATCCCGTCGGGGCTGGTGGAGAGCCTGGTAGGGGCTTTGATAAACTTCGCAATATTTCTGTTCATAGTGAAGATGTTTACCAAGGCGGTTTCTCTAATAACGCGGTAGCCAGAAAACTTTTAGTTTTTAAGGAAAAGTTTAAAACCGTATTTGAAGTGGCAGTCGGTGATTAGCATTGTCGAGCGCGGGAAGAGGTACAGGTTTGTGAGGATTAGGATAGGAGATATTGTGTATGAGATCAACTCGTCCAGTGGCAGAGCCTACGTCTACAAGATTACGCCAAAGGGAGTTGAGTACCTGGGCTCTTTTACAGTGAGGCGCAGAAATAAACGTTTTTAACCACGACAGGTGTTGGGTCGTGGAGTCTGCAGTGAGAGATGTGCTATACGCCATCTTGAGGGCTCTGAGAGAGAGGTTGCCACCGGAGGAGAGGAGGATCTTCGACAAGCTCGTCTCTTCAAGTATTGGCGCCGTGCAGATAGGGACGTACTCAGCCCCGCCCCGCCACTGCTCTGTAGATACCGTTACAGATGGCAACAGGATAGTGATAGTTGTGGAGGGCGAGGCCAGGTTCGGCCCCCTCGGAGTTGAGGTAGACTCTCCTTGTGGCAAGTTCTCCATCCCGGTTCCTGCCTCCGCTAAGAGGGTCGAATTGAAGAAGAAGGAGGGGCTGTCGTACGTAGTTGTAGAGATATGAAGCGCTTTGGCGTACTCTATCTGTACGGGGCTAAGATCAAGAGGAGGAGGGGTGGGGAGTCGCGTCTGGTTAGAAGCGAGGAGGAGATGTACCCCTATGTGTACGCGATGTTGCTCAGCGGGAGGGGCAGGGTGTTGCACAACATATCTATAGGCGGCCTCAGGCCAGACTTCGTTGTGGACGGTGGCGTGTGGAGGGCGGTGGTCGAGGTGAAGATGTACTGGAGTAGCAAGTTCCGCGAGCAACTGGAGAGGTACAGAGAGCTAGGCGAGGTGTGCGTCGCGTTGCCATCAGACGAGGTGTGGAGAGCTGATACGGACTGCGTAATACCGGTCGACGTGAAGAGGGCGTGGGAGAGGCAACCTGTTCTCCGCAAGCAAGCGGGCGGAGAGAGTAAAGAAAGTAAAGAAGCTGAGGTTAGCGAAGAGATTTAAATAGCTAGCCAATGGAGTGGGTGGATGAGCGAGGTGAGGGAGCTGGAAATGGAGCTGAGGCGGCTGATACGGAGGCTGTTGAAGGAGTGCAAGCCTGGCTAGTGCGTAGGGTATGAGCGGCTCCGAGAAGGAGGCGCCCAGGCAGATAGGCCTGATGTTTGGGAGGTTTCCCGTCGCGCTCGGGCCTTTTAACGAGTGTGTGGCCAGGTACAGGGGGGCCGTGCCAGATTTCAGCTACGTGGTCAGCCCCAGGGCGCTGGAGTGCTGGACTCCGTGCTTCTACTTCCCAGTGCCGTACTACTTCGTGGTGTTGAACACGGTTGGCGAGTACGACGTAGACAGTGTCTTTCCTAAGCTCCACAGGAGGACGTGGGCGATGGTTTCGATGCAGATGGCCATGAAGCTGGTTAACTACAGCCGCGACTACGCGAGGTTCGCCCTAGACCGCGCCTTCAGGCTTGCGAGCGGCTCTCTTGACCCGAGAGCCGAGGGGTACGACGAGAGGGTGGTATCAGTCGCCCTGAGGGTACTACAGAACAGCAGAGTCGCCACCCCGCCTGTCAGGTTCTGTTAGACTTCTCTTTTTAAAACGGGTGGCTAACAAGCTAGTATGAGCTGTGTCTCCCCGGTGTCTATGAGGTGTCCTCAGAGTGTCAACGTGACTCCGTCGTCTCCCGCGACGTTTACAGTAGAGTTGCAAGCAACTGCGGATACGACAGTTACTCTTAGGTCCACCGACTCCGCAGTGAAGGGAGGGCTCACAACCTCTATCAAGAGGGGGGAGACGAGGAGCTTCCAGTTCTCCGTGTCGTGGGAGGTGAAGGGAGACTTTGAAATACAGGCGGTTGTCAATGGCAACGTAGTAGCGAGGTGCACCGTCCACCCCACGAAGTCGTGCGGCGACGCGGAGTGCGTGCCGATATACGCATGTAGCGGGACTATCGTAGCCTACGGGTGCGGACTGGGAGCAGACAGGGTGTGTTGCAAGAGGGCCCCGACTCCTACCCCCACGCCGACTTGGCCAGCTCCAACACCATCGCCAACACCGACTGTGCGGCCAACTCCGACGCAGACTCCCACTCCGACGCCTAGCCCAACGCCTACGTGCCCGAGCGGGTATACGAGAGTTGGGAGCATATGGGACTGCATAGGGATATACTGCTCCCGCCTGGACCTGGGAGGCGTGATATGTTGCAAATGTACACAGCCGACCCCGACGCCGAGCCCAACGGCAACTCAGACCCCAACACCATCGCCGACGCCGACTGTGAGCCCGACTCCTATACGCGTAGAGAGGTGTCCCGCTGGGAGCGAGTGCGTAGACGCGGACTACTGCCTCAACGTGCTGGCTGGCTCGTGCGTGAGGGTGTGCGGTTTGCCTAACGAGGCTAAGTGTTGCTGTAGCACGGGAGGCGGCGGGTTCGTGTAGATAAAAATTTTATAAAGGTCTAGTTTTCTCTCCTAGTGTCGTTCTACTACGGGGTCGCAAACCTCGTCGTCCGCAACGGCGAGCTCGTCGCCGACTTCTACCCCTACTTCTACGTTATAGGGAGCTCCGAGCCTCCCAAGCTAGCTGGGGTTAGGGACGTCGAGCGCGTGGATCTCGTCCCGTACACATTCGACGGGCTTACGTACAGGGAGTCGAGCGGCCTGCGGGCTTTTAGGGTCGTGGCGAGCTCCCCCGACCAGGTCCCGCGGCTGAGAGAGGAGTACTGGCGCCAAGGCTTCTACACTAGCCAGAGCAACGTGCCATACGGCTACAGGGCGTCTGTAGATCTCGACGGGGGGAGGGTGGCGCCTAACATAGAGGAGGCGGTCTCTAGTGCGCTGAGCGCTGGCGTTAGGATAGTGGCTTTCGACATAGAGGTCGTCGGGGACAGGGTGTACATCGGCGCCACGGACGGGGCCGACTTCGTGTTCACAGACGATCCGCTGGACTTAGTCTCGATGGAGGCGGACTACTACGTGGGGTACAACTCCTACTCGTTCGACTTCCGCTACTTGAAGAAGGCCGCCCCCACCCGCTACGTCTTCGACACGCCGTGGGGGCTGAGGCCGCACGTAGACCTCTTCGTCGTTGCGGACAGCAGGGCGGCGACTGCCTTTGGCAAGACCGAGGCCGGGTCGTCCCTCTACGAGGTGGCCCTTCAGATAGGGGCCGTGCCACGCGGGCTGGGCGAGCAAGAGTTCATGAGGGCGAAGTTGCTCAGGTCGAGGCTCGCGTCGCTGACCGAGGCGGAGGTAAAGCAGTACCTGAGGCTGGACGTAGAGACCACGTACCTCATAGGGCAGAAGTGGGTGAGGTTGCTAGCCGCCCTCGGCGCCCTCCTGGGGGTCTCCGTACCGTCTATCGTCCAGTTGCTCGCAAAAGGCACGACGGCGCTGATGGCCGAGGTGGCCTACCACGTAAGGCTGATGGATCTGGGCAGGCTCTACCAGGAGCGGAGGAGGGAGAGGGACTTCGAAGGCGGGGACAAGACCAAGGCGAGCGCCCCGGGGGTGTACCGCAACGTGGCCGAGATGGACTTCTCTGCGATGTACCCCTCCACCTACGTCTCCTTCGGCGTGGGGCCCGACTCGGTTAGGGAGTGTAGCGGGGGGTACCCCGTGAGGGCCGGGGGAGAGGTCAAGAGGCTGTGCTTCGGCGGGGGGCCCGTGTGGGAGCTCCTGAAGTTCTTCTACGAGGCGAGGAGGGCCACGAAGAAGATGAAGGAGAGGTACCCCGAGGCAGATCAAGCGGTGAAGATACTCGCCAACAGCGCGTTCGGCGGCTTCGGCCGCTCGCAGGGCGTCGGGATCGTCAACGAGTGGGTCGCAGCCTTCATCTTCCAGTACACGGAGTACGTCTTCGAGTCGCTGTGGGAGTGGGCCAAGGGCAGGGGGTACGCCCCCCTCTACGGCGACACAGACTCGCTGTACGTCCAGGGAGGGGAGAAGATCCTGGACGAGGTGAACAGCTTCGTGAAGCGCTTCGGCGAGCTGTACGAGCTCAAGCTTGAAAACGTGTGGGAGACGTTCGTCCTCTTCAAGAAGAAGGGCGGCGGCGTGGCCGAGAAGACCTACATAAAGGCCAGCGGGGACGAGGTGGTCATAAAGGGCGGGAAGATGAGGCCACACAACATGCCAAGGGGGCTGAGGTACGGCGGCTGGCGCCAGATCGTGAAGAGGTGGCTCGCCGGGGCGGGGATAAGACAGCTAGTTGAGGAGTTCGTGTGGCGCGCCCCCCTAGACGAGGTCTTCGTCGAGAAGAGCTCCTCTCTCAGAGACCTCTTCAGAAACAGCGACGGGGAGCTCAAGACGCGCCCCGACCAGATCTCAGACGTCCCGATAATGGCGTCGGTGGCGCTCCAGCACGGCGGGAGGGCCGTTCTGACAGAGAGGAGCATAAACGGGAGGGGCGTCCACCCGTCTACTATATTCGACTCGCTGTTCATCCCGGTGCAGACCAGGGGCGCCAAGTCGTACATCATTCTGCTAGACCGCCCGTATATGGTCCACGTAGCTGTCAAGTACGGGCAGGGGCGCGCGGAGGTGGTGGCCCAGGCGCGCAGAGTGACTGAGGTGGAGGCCAGGAAGTCCGCCTTGGCGTACATATACTCCCTCCCCGCTGTGGAGTCCATTGCGGAGCTTGAGGCCCAAAAGCTCTTTCTCAGTTAGCTGTTTTTTAAACTGGGCGGGGTCTTTTTCCCATGTCTTCGATGTGTATCAAGGGGACGTGTATAGGCTACTTCGAATGTCTTGGCAAGTGTGGCACGTGCAACGCCAACTGCCCCTTTGGTTGCTGTTGCGAGATACCGGCGAACGCGCCCCCCAGTTGCGGGATATGCCCTGGCAACGCCCAGTGCGTCTCTGTAACAGACTGCCAGAGCAGGGGAGGGACGTGTAGCGCCAACTGCCCGCTCGGTTGCTGTTGCGACACCGCGCCCCCGCCTCCGCCACCTCAAGCACAGCAACTGCAACCTCAGCCCCAGCAGACTGGTGGCAGAATTGTGGCGCCTACCCAGACCACGGCGGGAGGGGTGTCTGCGTCGATATCTGACCTCTTCACCGCTGTCCTCCAGCTACTCCCGCTTCTGCTTGTGGCGCAGGTATTCGGCGCGTTCGGAAGGTAGCCACGTTTTTAAGACAGGCCTTGCAAAACCACGTGTTTTGGCTCACCGACAACATTAAGGACGTGGCGGAGGAGACTGGCAACGTTGTGGAGATCGAGGGGGACCCCTTCTTCGTGGGCTACTGGCTAGGGCGCATGACTGCCGAGTGCAGAGTGTGGGCAGAGTGGAGGGGCAACAAGCTCGTGGCCTCCGCCGAGAGCTTGGTGTGCCTCTTGGACTTCCTCTACAAGGCGTTCGGGTACGTCCCTTCTGCACAGCCAACCGGGCCAGTCCACGTCAGGCTGACGCCACGCCAGCTTGAGGTGCAACTAAATTTAAAGGCGTGGGGGTAGATAAGACGTGCATCCTCTCTACACGATCGACCACAAGCTGAGGGAGATACTCGAAGAGCTGAGGAAGAGGCCTAGCCAGCAGTTGCTAACTGGCGGTGCGGTAGCTATCGGGGCGGACTACGTCGGGCTTGCGAGAGACTCGACGCTCCAGCTAATTTCGCAACAGCTCAAGCCACCCATAGCCATAACTGGCGGGGTGGCGATCCTCTCAGACAGGGCGGGGCTGGCCAAGGAGAGCACGCTACAGGCAGTTCTGCAGAGGCTCCGAGACACGCTGCAGGTCACAGGGGCGGTGTCCATAGCCTCAGACGCAGTGGGCCTGGCCAGGGACTCGACCCTACAGTCCGTCCTGACACAGCTCCGGTCTACGCTAGCGGTTACCGGTTCCGTTAGCATATTAGGACAGCCACTATCCGTTTCGCCATCTGGCGTCTTCCCGGTATCGGGCGTAGTTGGGATAGTTGCCGACAGCGTTGGCTTGGCTCGCGATAGTACTCTCCAGTCTGTGCTGACACAGCTCCGCTCCACTTTGGCGGTCACTGGCGCTGTTGGCATTTTGGGTCAGCCAGTATCCGTTTCGCCAGCTACGACGTTCCCGGTGAGCGGTACGGTGGGCATTATCGCAGACAGCGTAGGGCTGGCGAGGGACTCCACGCTACAGAGTATCCTGACACAACTCCGCTCCTGGGTGGCCGTGACAGGCTCGGTGTCGATACTGGGCCAGCCAGTGTCCGTATTGCCAGCGTCTACCTTCCCAGTCTCTGGGATCGTAGGTATTATCGCGGATAGCGTAGGCCTGGCGAGGGATAGCACTCTCCAATCTATCTTGACACAGCTACGTTCGGTTCTCGCAGTCACAGGCACAGTGGGGATACTAGGACAACCAATTTCTGTGTCTCCAGCAACGACGTTTCCAGTAAGCGGTACTGTTGGAATCGTATCAGACAGCGTCGGGCTAGCCAGAGACTCGACTCTACAGTCGATACTGTCGCAGTTGCGCTCCGTGCTAGCGGTCACCGGTGCTGTAGAAATAGCGGGTCAGCCAATTTCTGTAACGCCTGCGTCTACCTTCCCAGTCTCTGGAACGGTAGGAATAATTGCCGACAACGTCGGCTTAGCCCGCGACAGTACTCTCCAGAGTATCCTTAGCCAGCTCCGCTCAACGCTTGCCATTACAGGCTCCGTCTCAATACTGGGCCAGCCAGTATCAGTAGCGCCATCTGCTACATTCCCGGTATCTGGCACAGTAGGCATTATCGCAGACAGCGTAGGGCTCGCCAGAGACTCGACTCTACAGAGTGTTCTGTCACAGCTCAGAAGCTGGGTCTCCGTTACTGGCTCTGTGTCGATTCTCGGCCAGCCGATTTCTGTACGTCCGTCCACTACGTTCCCGGTATCGGGCGTAGTTGGGATAGTTGCCGACAGCGTAGGCCTGGCGAGGGACTCCACGCTACAGTCCGTCCTCAGCCAGCTCAAGAGCTGG
>NZ_JBMFKV010000028.1:0-17071 GCF_049971835.1 Pyrobaculum sp. | reverse complement strand
CCCATCTGCCATAGCTGTTGTTTGAACTTTCCCGTCCATGTGTGAGATAAATTTGGGGATATTTAAACGTTTCACTCCTTCCACCAGAGGAAAATAGAAAGGAAAACGAAGACGAGAATTAAGAAATATCCTCAACGCGCCTCATTGTTACACGCCTCATACAGCTTGCTGTAAACAGCGCCATAGTCAGAAAAATCTATCCTCTTAAACTCGCCGCCAACTATCTCGTACGCTACCACACTCACCCTCCTCGGCTTCAACCCGGCGAGCCTCAGCGTGGCGGGGGCGCACAAAAACAGATCTTTAACCCACGGGCTGTGGGTAGACACCACAACCCTGGCCCCCGAGGCGAGGAGCCGAGCCGCCGCGTACAGAGACTCCTCCGGATGTAGGCCATCCAGCGTGCTATCTAGCAGAATCCACCCGTCGAAACCTTCGGCAAGCCGCTCCAGAAAGCCAACCACGGCAACAGCTCTAGACGCGTGCTCCAGCGCAAGCGGCTTGATGCCGACTATCTCATACCACTTCCCGTCCTCCCGCCTCACCAAGGCGTACCTAAAAAGCCCCCTGGCCTTGTCGGCATATCTCTCCATCCTCTGTAGCATTTTCATAAACATGGGATTGACAGCACGTGGCTGCTTCAGAGTCAGCTCAACTCCCTCGTAGAATATGAAAACATCTCCAATCCGCGGCTTCTTGTTGCGGCTACAGACAATACTATCTCCTTCATCGTCTGTCTTGTGGCACGATATATGGAACTCCCCAGCCTCCAGCTCAAAAAACCCGCCAGGCTCCAGCAAGCTGTCCGCTATGCTGTAGGCGACGTCTGCAGACTCCTCGCTGTCTGGTGTGAGAAGAGAAAACAGGAGGTGGAGAAACGTAGTCTTTCCCGACCTCGGCGGGCCCATCAACACCGTCTTATCCGCAAGACGTCCCCTACCAGCTAGCAAGATACGCCCTCCGTCTGGCCTTATCTCAACCCTAAACTTCATGTTCATCCCTACCTCGGTAATACTGTTCTCACCCATATGTGTGGCAAATTTGTGGGTATTTAAACGTTTCGCTTCTCTGTTTAACCGCAGAATAGAATGTTTAACAAACTACACCCAAGATGGAGAAAAAGAGGAAAAAGACTGGCTAGGGAAAGAATTCACTTAGTCTCATTTTTCTCACTGTAGCTCCTCCTGCTTCGCCCATCTTTCGTCCTTTTCCCACGTGTAGCTTACGCACTTTTGTATTCCTATCGATGCGCCGTTGTGAATACAGTAGTTACAGTAGTCTATGTTCTTGTATATTTTGAACTCCTCTCCTGTTGGCGCCTTCACTGTATATTCTATGTATCCTTCGTACTCGCTGTTGATATACTCATGTGTCACATATATCTCGAAGCCAGCGTCCTCGGAGCGCCGTAGGGCCTCCCTCGCGGAGCTCCACTCCGTAGTACAGCCACTCAACATACCACTCAAGTACTTTTCCACCGCCTCTTCCAGCACGTTGTAGCTTGTCTCCAAAAGCGCTCTGATGAAGCCGCTGTCTGCAATACTCTTCACGTCGTAGTTGGCTATTATGAATATGTCGCTGTCGGACTCTTCACCAGCGTATACCCTGTACCTATCCAGCGCCTTCACCACGTCGTCGTAGTCAACAGCGTCTTCGTCAACGCGAAGCGCTTCCAACAGATCCCACAGCGCCTCTTTAATCTCGTAGCCACCGATCACGACGCTCTGATTGCGTAGCACCGCTAGCGCCGCCGCCTGCTTGGCGAGCTTCTCTACGTCGAGGGCGGCTTCTCGGCTCCTGGCGGGGGCCATACTTCTGCTTCCGCCTCCTCCTGTCATACTTTACACGTCTCCACAAACTCTGGATCGGGGGCGCTGTTCTGTTGTTGTGCCGAGGAGGTGGCCACGCCCGTTTTGTTCACACTCATCTTGTTCATAGGAGAGAAAAATTTAGAGGTTTATAAATATTTCGTCCCTTAAAGAGCGTCTCTGCGACATGTAAGCTTTTCTACTCAGACACGTGAGATGGGAAGAGGAAAAAAAGGAGGACTGCTTCTAGGGATCTAGCGCCAGTATCGCCTCTCTCACCCTCTTGGGTATCAGCCTCGCGATTTCCTCGTCGGACAGCCCTAACGCCAAGCACGACATGTAGGCGCCCCACGCGCCTACGCCAACAAGGACGAGTGGCGGTACGCGGTCCGCCCACCTCTCTACCTCCTTCCACACCTTCCTGCACATCTCCTTGGCGTTCATGCTCTAACGGCCCACTCCACTATCTCCCCGCCAGCGTTGCGGTACCGCACGGCCACACAGGGATACGGCCGGGCGACGTACCGCACTACGCCCGACTCCCACGAGTACGTCGAGTCGCAACCTATTATGACAGGCACGTCGCACATAAGCTCCTCCATGCCACTGTCTGGCGCGTATGGCACCAGGTGCTTCACCAGCTCTAACAACTCGTACAGTACCTCAGATGGCACACGGGGGGCGGAGGCGCACAGCCTCTCCACGTCTCTCCTACTGATATCGATGACTGTTTTACTCTCCATGTGGGAAGAAAAACTGTGTGTATTTAAGCTTTTCGCTCGGCGATCTGGAGTAGTCTGTCTCTGTCGCAGACGTACGCCAGGTATATCTGCCTCGCCCCTATCCTGGGCGCGTATATGTCGGCGAGCGACACCTCGTAGACGCGTGCCGAGGGCATGCAGATACCCTGCTTGCTCAGCTCTCTGAGTAGTTGCTCCACGAGTGGCGCGATCATGTGGCGCTCGCGCCAGACCCTGTGCAGGTTGACCTCGCACAGGTCGCCCCCCGTGCAGACCTCTCTCAGGTACATGAGGGCCGCCACGCGGCCGTCCCTCTCCGCCACGTCTGTTGCAACCCGCATGGCCAGCTTGTATAAGCGGACGTACTCTGCTAGTAGCTCTAGCGGCGCTACATCGCTGTACAGGAGGCGGTCGCGCTCCGCGAGTATGGTGGCGTAGATAGGCCGCCTCTTCGCCGCGTACGCCGCCGCGGCTACCGCCGCAACGGCGTCCGACGCCTCCATGGCTAGGCTACGCGCGTAGCGTTGCGCCACCTCAGACGCGCGCCCCCACGTCTCGTCGCCAGGGTAGTGGCGCAACCTGTGGAGGTCCTCGTCGATAGGCCAGCCGCCGGACCGCACCACCAGCGGCGCGAGGGTGGCGACGCGGTAGAGGAGGTCTGGCACGGCTGGCGATCGCCCCGTAACATAGTGCGCAACGTAGCCAGCCCACGCCTCGGGGACGTCTGGCCAGTCCAGCTGTACCAGGTCCCCCAGCAACGACGCGACGGCCTCCACCACGTCCCTGTCGGCGCCAGTAAGCTCGGCGATCCTCCTGAGATACGCCTCGCGCTCTCTTAGCATTAGCACAGGACTGGTAAAAAACAGAGTATTTAAGCTTTTCGCACTACCCGCACTATGGCGTAGCTCTGCCTGTCGCCGAGCCTCACCACCTGCGGGGCTCCGAGTCTGTAGACGATGTCGAGGAACTCGCTACGCGTGTAACGCCTCCGCCTCACGGCGTAGACCGATATCAGGACGTCGTTGCGCGTGACCCTGCGTATCTCGCGCAACGTTGCGTCCTCGTCGTTGACGAACATCAGCACGTTCCACAGTATGGCGGCGTCGCACGCGTTATCGCGCAACGGCAACGCCTCGGCCGTTGCGTGGACCAGGTCGAGGCCTGTTCCGCGTAGTTGCAACAGCACCTCTACGTCGAGGTCTACCGCCACCACGTAGGCGCCGCTCCTCAGTGCGTGCAACGCCTTTGCCCCCTCCCCGCAGCCAACGTCGCATACCTTTCTGTCGCGGAAGCTGTAGCTGTAGAACACCTTCGGCACCCTCTCCCGCGCAAATGGCGACCGCGTCCTCGCCAAGTCTGTCACCGCGCCCACGTCATAACGAATTTCGGGTATATTTAAGCTTTTCGCCGCCCTAAAACAATAAGTTTTGCGTTTTTTAAGTTTTTCGCTTTCAATTTTTTTTTAAAATTTTTTAAAAACCTCGGCGTAAATTCGGCGTGTGAGGGGGGGCCCCCTCACACGGCGCAAAGGCGCGCTTTTTAAAAAAACAAAACAAAAACAAAGAGGGGAGGATAGCAGGGAGGCGTCACATGTAGCTGAGCCACTCCACCTCCTCTCCCAGTTGCGGGGGCGCGCCACGTGAGAGTGAGCCAACCGAGATGACGAGTATGACGCGGTCGGGGCCGTACACCTCAACTAGCCACCTGTAACGTTTTAGCAGTTCGCGCTCCACGATCTGCACTACGCACGCGAACCGCATCGGTATGAAATACGCCATGCCATGATGCGCAGATACAGCTCCTACCCTCACGACAGCCAACGCCCCGCCATAGTACAGCGTGCGGCCAGGAAACGGGCGCCTCCTCTGCCTCTCTCCCCTGACCCACAGCCCAATCATAGCTGGCAGAGTGTAACACCTACGCCTAGCCTGTCTAGTCTCGGCCTGGATCTCCATACGGGGTATCAAAATTTTGAGTTTATAAACATTTTGTCCACAGCCTTGACGTGGGGAGCAAACCATTTAAGTACCCACGTTTTCCCCTCTTATGGAGGGGCGCGAAATCAGTGCAAGGCCGAGCGTAGCTAGAGCGCCTTGTATAGGTGTAGTGGCTGTCCGCCAGCACCTAGTCCCCGTACGCACCGTCTCTGTTAAGCCAGCCGAAACCGTGGTCAAGGCCGAGGAGGTGGTTGTAGCCATATCCAGCGCCGACGTGCTAGTTTTTGCTATAGCGGATCTAGAGAGTACAGATGGGTGCCCTACAGCCTAGGGACGGGGGAGCGGCCGCGCCAGGCTACGGGGCCTGTGGCTAGTGGCCTGTAGGCTAGCCAGCCTCTCCCCACCTACCGGAGACGCGTGTGGCGCCTGTCCCTTTCGCAGACGTCTTGCGTTGCAACGGCTAGGCGTGTCAATATTTAAAGTGGGGGCCTCCGCCTGTCGTGAGGTCCGCCAGGCTAGATCTCAAGGGCTACCGGTACGCTAGGCTAGATTTCAAGGACTACGAGGAGCGGCTAGACGCGGCCGCCTACCCCAGGCTAGTGGCTAGAGAGAGGCGGCGCCCCCAGGCCGTTTCCTGGGACGAGTCCGTGCTACCAGTCTACGAAGGGGCGCTCGTCAGAAACCAGGTCACGACCGAACTCCAGCACACCGTCGAGAGGGCGATCGAGAGGGTGGCGCCCGGCCTCGGCGCAGAGCTTGGGTTCGGCCCCATAGAGATCGTCTACGACAAGGTGGCCGAGGTCGAGCTCACCGCCTACAAGGCGATGTTTGGCCTTGAGGTAGCCGACGCGCAGGGCTCCACTACTAGGCCGAGGAGGCAACTGGTACTGCGCACAGCCAGGTACAGCCCCGCACTCCACCCCGTCCTCTAGCGCTGGGAGGGGCGTGGCTAGAGGACTAGCGCCGCCCCTACTGAGGACTCGTAGTGCCTCACAAACCGGTCATCCTTAACGTAGATGATCTTGAGGGCGGCTACCTCTTCTACTAGCTGAAGTTGCGAATAGAAATTGATTGCCGTGGTACCATTTTCTACGCACTCGAATATTTCAGTTTTCCCGCCCCGTGGAGACCTGAACAACGCCGAAAATAGATCTCTACGTATCCTCCACACAGAGTGCTCAAAGTTGTAAAACGTGTACCGGACTGAAAAGTCCTCCGGGACCGACATTTTCACCACCACCTCGTGGAGAAACAGTTTCGCCTCCTTCCTCCTCATGTGCCCCGCACCTCGGCAGACTTAAGAAACTTGCACTTGTGTTGCGCTATGAGCCCCTCTATGGCCGCCCTGACCGCCTCGGAGCGGCTCCTGTACCTCCCCGCCTCTACTAGCCTGTCTACTAGCTGGAGCCACGAGCTGGGTACCCAGACTGCGATCAGCGCCGCCTTCCGTTGCGTGTCCAAGCCGCCGAGGCACAACAGCCTCCGCAGGCACTCTACGCTGAATACGAACTTAGTGAAGCGGTCGTTTGCGATTTTTATGCAGTTGCACTGGCCACACCACCGGTGCAACAGCCTGGAGACTTGCATAACTACGGAGGGGCTGTCGCCGAACGTAGAGGGGCGTAGCGTCACGACGCGCCCCTTCGCCCCCTCCACCAGCTCCCTAGCCATGGCGTACACCGCCGAGTACACCTCCTCTGGCGGGGCGTTGCTCCTTATCCTTTTAGGGACAGCCCTTCTGGCCACGGAGAGAGGAAAACAGGTGTATAAAAGCAGTGCTCCCGCCTAACGCAGGGAGGCGTGGCGGGCTTTAAGACGTAGGGCTTCCGTAGACCGCAAGGAAGCGCTTTGCTAAGTCCGCGTTTGGCGTGGGGTGTGCTACGCTTCGGCGGCCTAGGCGCGCGACGCCTGCTAGAGAGAAGGCTAGAGGGATAGGTACGAGACTGGGTAGTAACTTAGTATGCGTACGTCTACCATTTCTTGCTGTGGCCAGCCTGGCAAAGCTTCTCCCATGAAGTCCACCGCCCCGTCGACTAGGAAGTCCAGTGCGCCAGGCACGGCCTCGAAGAGGTATCCTGGCGCCACGCTTTCTCTAATTTCCCAAAAGTAGAACGTATGTATGAAGGAGCGGATAGTCTCATCGCTCCTCTCCGTTCTGTACGCTATCCACGAGACATCCTGGTAATGTTCCCTGCCCCTGGATACAATCTTGACAGAGTTAGCCACGACTACGCTCGCTCTCTTATTCCTAAGAAGTTGCAGGCCTGCCCGCCTCACGCTAGTGGGATGTGGTGTTTTTTTAAAGTTAGGGGCGCGGCCCCGCCACCGCCGCCCCACGGCTAGGCGGGGCCAGCCCTCCCCGCCCCAGCCACCTCTACACTACTAGGGACACAAGTCTGGTTAAGGCAAAGCCGCTTCCTACACCGTATTGATCTGTATGCTTCGCCAATAGTTCTCCCTTCTTTTCGATAAAGCTATATAGCCAGCTGGCTCCAACAAAGAACGAGCGCCTTGGCAGAGTTACTGGAACCGTTGGCTGAGTTACTGAACCCGTAGCGGTGTTGTGGAGAGAGATTAGGCTATCTGGGTGGAGAGAGATTAGAGTTTCTAAGTAGAAAGTCAGGTTAGTAAAGACCAGCTCCCCCCACATAGTTTCTAGTACCTTCGTAAACGCCTCCTCGACTGGTTCGACAAGGCGGTAGATGGTATAATTTACCTTCCCTACCCTCACGTAACACGCTACGTCGGCATATATAAAAGTGAGCTCTTCCCGCCCACAGAGGGGGCAGAGTAGTGGGGCCCTCCTAAAAATTGGAGGTAGTTGAAAGGGTAGCTACGGCGGATCCCCGCGGTCGCAGTAGGTTTGAAAGCCCCAGTCGACAACTTCACGCTTCTCGTTGAAGTAGTACCACACGCGCGTACAGCCGCTGTGTATAAGAAGGTAGCAGTTGCTCAGCACCTCGCCCATGGGGCAGACGACGTACCACGAGTCGACGCGTTGCAACTTAAAACACATCTTGTAGTTCCACTTCTCCTTACAAATTACCTGGCCTTCTAGGCCCCTCACGTATCTCTCAACCCACTCCCAGTCCACGTTTCGGTAGTCCATAGGAGTATAGTAATTGTGGTGTTAATAAATTTTTTGTCTCCAAAAAAAGGTGTGCCCCTAGTCGCACTCGACCTGCGGTAGCGGGGGCTGCTTCCACGAGTCTTCAAACCTCACCCTGACCAGCTCTGCAACGCTCCTGAGGTAGTTCTTCACGTCTCTCGCTAGCGCCTCGCATTTCTCTACCTCGTACACAAGGCCCTCCAAGTCTGCGACCTGCGGTAGCAGGCGGTGTACGCGCGCCAAGTAGCCAGCCACAAGGTTCAGCACTGTCCCACCGCCTTCTACGACGGCGCCAGCGTCGCCGTAGCCGACCCTGAGTCTTCTGGCGTTCTTCATAAGAGGAAACAAAATAAGGTGTATATAAACTTTGTGACGCTAGGCCAGGGCCTTGGCCAGGTCTTCTACCTCCCTGACGTCTGTCTTGTCGACGTAGTAGATACGCCACCCGCGCTCGCGGGCTAGCCGTAGCGTGTCCTCGCTGTGGCCCTCGGCCATTACCACGGGCTTCAGCTCCGTCAGGTAGTCGAACAGCACTTGGAGCCACGCTGGGGAGAGGCCTGCCTCGACTGCCTCTATGAGGAGTACCGTATACTTATCGAAGAACTGTACTGCATACGCCAGCGCCAACAGCCTGCGCTCGCCGAAGCTCAGCCTTGCGATTTTCACCCACTTGCCACCCCTCAGCGCCTTGTCGTAGTATATCCTCCACGTGCCATCGAACCTGGTCAGTATCAAGGTTAAGCGGTCGGCCACTTCTGGGTCATCGAAGGCGACGTCTTCCTGGCATACGTCGATCTGCTCAACACCATTTCTGTACACCTTGCAGATGTCGACATATACAGACTCGCTGTACGACTTGCTAATGGCTTTCAGTATCGACGACTTACCGCCTCCGTTGGGGCCAAACAGAACGGCCTTGTTCCCCGAAATTTTCGCCACCTTTCTGCCTATTTGGATCTCAACCTCCAGCACCTCGCCTAGATCGTTCACTATCTTTGCCACTTTGACCATACGCAACAAAAAACATATCTTTATAACTTTTTATTCTCCACCTCTGCACAGAGGCGCTCAACAGTGGCGTAGCCGAGGCGGGCGGGAGGCCCTTGTGCCCCTACGTAGAGAGGGGTAGCTACAGACTCTGGTGTGTAGGGCCTTTACAAGAGTAGCGCGTCTGCGCCTGCCCTGAGGAACAGAACATCTCTGTAGGCTCTCGCCCCGAAGATGTCGAGGTCGGCCGACGACTCTGCCAAAGGGGTGGAGACGCCGAGCGCGCCCTTCGACTCGCGCGTCCTTCCTAGCTCTATGGCGTTGAGGTATCCGAACCTGGCCCTTAACCAGGAGGCCTTATGCCCGCTTTCTATCCACAAGCCAACTGAAGGCTGATAGAAGAAGTCTCTAATTTCAAGAAGGGTGGACGTCGCCACCAGCGTCTCTCCGTTTCGCCTAATCTCCTCAATTCTCACATGTTTCAGGGCTCTCGCCTCTTAAAAATCTATTCACAGAACTGTACGCCACCGCCACTGGTGCGCTTTCTCTATGCTTCTCTTTTCTGTGGCCTTGTCACAGGGTTTATAAAAACGGAGCTAGAGTCGACGCTGTGAGGCCGACGCCTATAGGCTACAGCGATAACTTGAAAAAGAGGTACTTCAGCGTCGGGCTCCTCTCAAAGCCGATCTTCCTCCGCGCCATAGATTTTCCGTACCATTTCAACACCGCGCTCTATACCTCAGTCGAGCTAGGGGACGCCAGCGTTTCTACCACACACCAGTACCTCTCTGTAGATACAGTCATGCGCCTAAGGCACAGAGAGTACAGGTCGGTCGCGGCCTCGACAGATACAGACGTATACGAAGGCCAAGCTGAGCTGACGCTCTACAGACGCTATTTTGCTGAAATCGGCCCAGAAGAGAAGTTCGAAACCGAACACGTCACACTGAGGCTAATCGTGTCGAAGGTACTAGTCCTCTAGCCAGCCCTCCCCGCTCCTCAGCTGGCCCACAGGCGCCTTCTGTCGCCACTTGTCTCTCTGGGGGGCTGGTTTAGAGGAGTACTACTGCCAGCGTCTGCAGGGCCAGGGCTAGGTCTGTGGGGAAGAACGGCCCGCTTCGCCGCTCCTTCTCACTGCCGTGGACGACTTTTATAGTGTCGTCGTAGTTACGGCGCCCAGCGTAGAAAAACGAGAGGGCCGAGACAGACCGCCTGTCAGTAACGCGCCTCCGTTCCGACGCGTAAAAGGCACCCTCCGTCATGGCGAGGGCGTCGGGGTCGAGGTAGTCCTTGCGGTAGTGCTCGACGTCGAGAGTATAGTGGAGCTGTTGCGAGTCGCTAAACGGGGGAACGTAGGCCCTGCGGAGCTCGACCTCTCTACTAGCCTCGTACAGCGGTGCGACAGCCCTCATGCCACTCTCCCTAATACACATTTTTAAATCTGGCCTCCCGCCCCTAAACCCTCCGAGGCAGTTGCTATTTGGCGGAGTTGCGTCTCCAAGTTTTAATAATGCACCACCTTTTGTCGACATGAGGCAGAGTAGCTTGCAGACTTTTGAGAACACAGGGGTGTCTGTGAGCACAGGCTCTGACTACTACTGGTTCATGCGTCGGCTATATCTCCAAAAAGTTTCGTGGTACAAGTACCGGGCCCCAATACGCGACGAAAGTGTCCGCTCCTACATACAGACGGTCTACTGGTGGATAACTAACGAGAGCGCGGCGCCAGGGTATGTCTTCGGGGCCGACCTAGGCCCGTCAGACGCTATACACGACGCAACAGAAATTCTGAGACTCTATATTACGCCGAGCTGGCCACAGCAGGAGATGGTAGACGTGCACAAGGTGAGGTACTCATCGTCGTACCTAGTCCTCTGACGGAAGTCGCCCTTTAGGGCGAGGCTTGTCGTTTTTGTTAGAATACGAAGGGGTAGTATAGGGAGTGCGCGCCTTCACGTTTTTCTTCGTACTCCCTCCCGCCTCTTTTCTCGTAGCTCACATCTATTTCCCCGCTACGCTCTATGTGCAAAACCCTCAGCTCAGTTGCAACGATGTAGGGCCCCCTCGACTCGTAGACCTCGTACTCTACCTTTCTCCCCCGCCTCACGGCGCCGTATTCCTCTGGCAGGTTGCCAAAGGGGCGAAACACTATGTTGAACATGAGGTCGAGAGAGTAGCGGTCCCTCATCCTCCACTCCAGAAGGAACCTGAAGCGCTTAAAGCCTCCGCCAAAGACCTGGTACTCTCCGACCCTCACGCCCATAGCCTAGCGGAGGGTTTAAAACTACTGTAGCTAGAAGACCGCGACGCCAGCCGCTACTTTGAGGTTCAGATAGAGGCCGCGCCCGTCCCCAGCAGAGATGCTGATCTCGGCGTCTATGTCCTCTACGAGGAGCTTAACGAAGGCCCAGAACTTCAGCGTGGTGCCCCTCCCCACCTCCGAGGTGGCGAAGAACCGGTACCCCGCGTCCAGGTCCGAGGGCAGGCGCCTCGTGAGCCACAGAGAGACTGCGCGCAGGCTAGCCCCACCCTCAGCTCTTAGCCTCGACGAGGCGGACACCTCCGCCAATATCGGCTCGCCAGCGGTGTCGTCGTAGTCTATTCTGTCCGCCCTCACACCCCAGAGGTGGCACAGCTTAATAAGCTTCTCCCCGGCCCCAAGGGGCGGTCATAGTGTAAAGAACTCGGCTACTGTCTGGAGGATCGGGCGGTAGCGGTAGTCCTTCGCGAAGTAGGTGGCGAGGTTCGCTACAGCCTCCGCCAGGGGGAGCCTGGCGTGCACCCCCGACTTCACCGTAGCGCCCTTCTCCGACTCCGAAGCGCTTAGGAACTTGGCCCTGGCCTCCAGCTCCGAGGACAGCTGGCCCCGCCTCCTCCACATGGTGAACGTAAGCGAGTGGTACATGCCCCCTATACTCAAGTCAGCCGACACCGACGCTTGCGCTATCAGTTTTGGTTGCTCCTCTACGTAGAAGTACCCCACTTCCCTAGCCCTCACACGTCTCAGAGCTGACGCAGTTTAATAATCTTCTTCCCAGCTTCAACTAGCGTCTAGCCTAAGTTGACCTCCGTCCCCTGCTATTTTTCGTCTGCATTGTGAACGAAACGAATAACTGCGTGCCCGCCTCTCTGGCGGGCGCGAAGCTGGGATACGGGGCCAAGGATTCAGCAACAAGCTTAAATTGCCACTCGCCACTCCTCATGTGAGGGCGTCTCCACTGAAGCTGAGTGGCCTGAAGGCGTACGCCAGTCTGGAGCGCGTCTCTGTCCAACGACGCCCCCTTTCTCACGGGCTTGAGTTCACCCATACGCAACACCTACTGCTCAGAGTCGAGACCAAGGTGTGGGGGGACTACCTAGAGGTGAACGAAAGCGCAGGGCGTTTCGAGGTTAGCCACTTCCACATCTGGCAACTAGCCAAAAGAGAGGATGGCCTGTCTCTGTGGCGTAGTAGAAGGGCGGAAGAGCCCTTCAACGAGATCTACCTAGAGCCAGTTGCCTACTTGACAGTATAGGCGTCTGTAGTCTGCGACCTCCAAAGCTGGGGGACTTCTCTGTGGCGCAGGATGGCTGAGCCCGTAGGCGGAACATGTTTTTATTACGCGTCTCTTCTCGCCTCTGTGAAGAAGCCGTAGATCCGCTGAGCGGTGAAGAGCAAAGCGGGGCAGATCCTACACGTGTCCTCCCGCCCTGGGGGCGGAGCTATGTCTTTCGCCTCCTTAGGAGAGCTTCCACACCCTCGCCGACACGGGCGCGCCACCTGCGCGCGGCTCTAGGTAGATATAGACGGGGGCCGGTAGCGCCGGTGGGAGCCTGAACTTCAGCCTGAGGCTACCCGCCTTGACCTTCCTGAGCCTGGCGCCAGTGCGGGTGTCCACTAGGTCCACCTCCACCGCCCCCCTCCTGGCCTGCTCCTCCGACAGCCCCACCCCGATGGCGAAGGAGAGCTCGGGCTCTCCCCCGCTCGCGGAGATATCCACGGTGAAGACGTTGCCTGGCAGGGCCGAGACGCGGTACTCGCCAGACGGGGGAGACACAGTTATCTGCACACCCCCACGCGGAGGCTGGACGCTGTTTCTCCCCTCCCCCACCTTCACCTTGACTGCGGCGGCTGGCTCGCCTTGGAACCCAGCTCCGACATCGCAGTCTACCCACTCTATCACAATTTCGAGATCTGCCACCTCTACAGACTCCGCCCCCATAGCTCTCCGTACGGCGTCTAGATTGTCGTAGTATATGAGCTCGGCTGGCGCCACCGTAACGCTAGTCTTAAAGACGTAGTGGTATTTGCCATATACGAGGGCGAGCGAGCGGCGGTCCACCCTCCCTAGCTTAAGGAACTTCGCCACAGGGGCGTAGCTGAAGTCGAACCTCAGCGGGAACGTGTCCACGTGGCCAGTCACAACTTTCTTATAGAGGTTAGCTACGCCTCTCGCGCCAACCGTGACGCAGATCGGGACCTCGTTTCCGTACTGGCGGAGCTTAGCGTACTCCTCTTCTTTGGCAACGCGGAACCAGTTCTCAAGGACGTAGAAGGTGAGGGGGATCGAGACTGGTTGCGAGTAGCTGGCGACAGTTAGGCTGTCTACGCCAACCTCCCAGTAGCCTAGAGGGTAGACGGGCAACAGCTTTTGTGAAGACACGGAGAGACACCTCCCCGAGTTAAAAATATGTCCTATTAGCCCCTCGGAGGGCGGGGGCGGGCTAGGTCTGCGACCACCAGCACGACTTCTCGTGGCAGACGAGCCTCTGCCCCCGCGCCTCAAGCCAGCACTCCCCGTGCTTGTTGCAGAAGGCGTTCATCACGACGTACTCGATCATTCTGCACAGCGCCTCTGGCGCCACCCGCATTTTGGTAGCCATAACCTCCTCAACCTGTTTTTTGAGACAGGCCCCGCTCATGGGGTGACCAAATTTAGGTTTTTATAAAGATTCTCCCGTAGCCACATAGACGTCCTATTGGCTTCTTCCCTAGCCTTCGGCTAGCTAGCTCTCGATACCAGAGGCGCTAAAGGACTGTAGATATAACTAATTCATGTTTATAGCTCGGGAGGCAGACGTCTTCTGTTTCTATATATATGTCAGCCCTGGCTCTGTCTTTCACAGCTAGCAGTTTTAGTGAGTGGCAGACCATCTCTGCATAATTCGTCTCGCAAAACCAGAAACGTTCCTGACGTGTATCGATATTACTAAAGCAAATCAGTTGCTCCATATTTAGGAGGTTCAGTTCCTTCTCGTCTTTGAAATCTGTCTCTGCGTATATCCAGTTCTCGTACCCTTCTACGTCTTTCTCGATTCCAAACTCTGGTGCCTTAGCCCGCATGGTAGCGGGTAGCCCCATTTTTAAAACTGTATAGCGTCTATACGTGCCTACCACAGTCAGCGGGCATATAAGGGTCGTGCGCCAAGTTTTGTCGAACGTAAAGCTGATGTTTGACTATGGCAGTTTTAGACAGGTGAGGGACTACAACGGTAATCTGGTCGGCGGAGACGCCGACACGACTATAGGGCTCTACGCGCTGGAGGGGGACTACGTCCTTGTCTACAACATAGACAGGCCAATTAGCAGAGTGACACAGACGTGCGAGTTTTTCGAAGAGCCTGGGCGCCTCCACGTCGGCTCTGCGTATCTGAGCTACGCCTTTGGCCAGAAGGACGCGTGCTTCGGGGGGTGGGGCAAGGACCTGGCCAGCGGGAAGGGGCAGTACCTGGCGATGACCCTCACAGACGACTTCCACACCACTCTGCTCTACCTCAAGTTCGTACGCAACCGTGGCCAGCCCCCTCTGCAGCCTGTCGAGGGGGCCGTCGGCGACAGGCCAGTGGGTAGCTTGGCGTCTCAGCTGGCCAGGGGCGAGCTGTGGGTCAGGGTCCGCGGCGTGGCTGACCTGGGTGGCGGGAGGTGGCTGAAGGCCCTCCGCGTCTGGAGCACCTGCAACGCCACGTGGCAGATAGTCGACAGCGGCGGGAGGCTGGTGGCCTCCTCCAGCGACCCCCTGGAGGTGAGGTGGGCTGGGGGTGGCGACAGCGAGGTGGTGGCGGTGAGGTGGGGCCAAGCCAACAAGTGCACCGTCTACATAGAGGTGCCAGATAGCCCGCTTTCGAGAAGCGAAGGCGCCTCTCCGTTCTCCGCCAACAGCCCGCCCCCGCGCAGTTCTCTCCGCATAGCAGTCGAATATACGGAGTCTGCCTCTTCGGCGGCGCCAGTTCTTGAGCCCGCCAAGTGGGGGTACTGGGAGATCGGCGCTAGGTATACAGGCGGGCTCTACGAGTTCAACGTAGCCAGCTTCTCGCAACCCGTCTCCATCCCGCTTACGTTTTACGTCAGGCGCGAATACGCAAACCGGTCCGTCTGCGTCAGGGCCAGGGGAGGCGTATTGCTGACTGGCGACAGGAAGATCGTGATAGGGAGTGGCGGAGGGCCCCCGCTCCAGAGGCAGTACAGCCCCAAGGAGGAGGTGTTCGAGCTGGGGAAGCCACCTGGGGGCTCGACCGCCAGGCTAGGCAACGAGGTACTCTACGTCTTGAAGGGGTCGGTCACGGTCTCCCTCACCGACCTCCTGGGCGGAGAGCCAGAGACGGGGGCTGGCGCCGTCCTCCTCACCTGGGTGGACTGTAGCACCAAAGAGCCCCTGTCGAACGAGGTGGGCGTGGAGCTGAAGACGAGGCAGGGGACGAACACCATAGCTCCGCCGAGGGCCGTGAGGGTTGACGTAGGGCCGCAGAGCGGCGACTACCGCGTCTCTCAGCTACCCGATGGCGTCTTTACGATAACGGTACGCGCCTCGGAAGAAGTAGAGCTCTCCTTCGTCCTGGGCCTGGGGAGGACTTTCGACGAGGCCATGAAGGTGGCTACCGAGGTCGACCTGGTAGACAGGCAGGGGAAGAGGTACAAAAAGGTCGTGGCGCGCGAGCTGAAGATAAACCTGAAGCTACCGAGACAGCTCCCGGCGCCAGTCGTAGTGGTCTTCAGGCCCAAAACCACCGCCCCGCTAAACATCAGCGTGTGGAGGTTCACGTAGCCCAGCTTTTAAGCTGACAGGTAGGAATGCGCCATGAGGGAGAAGGTGCTGGACCTCTTCGAAAGCAGGGGGTACCGCATAGAGGTCGACATCCAAACTGTATACGTAGACAGGAGGGGCCGTCTGAAATACATCTGGCCACCCATCTCCTCCTTGAACTCCCTCTCTTGGGAGTCTCCAGGGGAGAGCGACGAGTCTAGCATATTTATTCGGGGCTTCGGGTGGTACAGAGCTGACGTAGAGGAGCTGGGCGGCTCTGGCTTCGTGGGTTTTAGCGGGGAGTACCGCAGAGACATGTACAGCTTCGAAATAGGGCTAACGCAGTACAGGAAAAAGAGGGTCGTCCCAGCCATTATACTCAGGCTACCGAAACTCCTAGTCTTCTAACGTTTTTAACACCCGTTGCCTAGCTACCTGTGAGATCTGTGTTGCTGAAGTTCAGCGACAAGCTCAGAACGGCGTACGCCGAAATGGGGCACGTCCGGGCGAGGTACGCCCCCCTTCCCTGTGAGATCTCAGTTGGGTGGATCGATCCAGCTGTCAGAAGCATGGTCAGAGACTTCAAGTTGCCATGGGAAGAGTACAGGACTTTTGAAAGTAGCGAGACGTCTGGGGCCGAGCTAAGCCACCTCACACTAAAGCTAGAAACGAAAACCGCTATGTATGTGCTCTACGTCAAGACGGAGAACCCAATTACCGAGCTCCTCTCCCGAGTTGCCACACACTTTGTAGTATAGGTAGTAACAGCCAAGCCGAACAACACATTTAAACCCTCAACGCCAGAGTGGAGATGAACCCACAAGCGCTAGCTGGAGTGTCTAGATGGGGGTTGGCCACGAATGGTTGTGTAAGTATCTAAATGGCCAACAAAACATGGACGGGGCCAGGCCCACCTAAATGGGGGCCATGGCGCCTGTCTAGTTAGACGGAAGCCCTAGCTCTTAGCCCTGCCCCATAGCAACCTGGCCACCTTGATGACGATTACAACCAAGATGGCGAATGAAGTGGCCGAAAACGCCAGAGCTAGCACGTTCCTAACGCTGGGCCCTTCCGTGATTATCCGCCCTACTGAGCCGACTAGCAGGAAGGGGGAGAGCGGGGCGAGTATAAGCGCGCAGATAAAGAACATGAACGCTGGCACCGCTAGGGCGTACACGACTCCCTCGTACCCCTTTTCTGAGAGCGCGAGAGATATCAGGGAGTAGATAGTAGACAGAAGCGTGATCCACGAGAGAGTGGAGTCGTTAAGCGTGCCGCTTAAATATTCCATAGCCGCCAGAACTAGAAACAGAGTGTATCCCGCCGCGAGGGAGCCTAGGAATCTTCTCGCTGTGCTCATAGCTCTACGAAACCAGACAGAACGGCGTCATAGACACCAGCACCGCCAGGTCTGAGATCAGGTCGTCCCCGCACGCCGCTATCCACAGTCGCCCGTCTTGCAGTAGGGGTCCTTCCCCTCCTCCAGCGC
>NZ_JBMFKV010000027.1:0-17405 GCF_049971835.1 Pyrobaculum sp. | reverse complement strand
GCTTGATTAACAGCATCAACACTACGGAAGAAGAAATTATCACAGACATACTCCTCACTCCCTCCCGCGCCGTAAATGACCTGCAACACTTCCCAGTGCCTATGCTGTAGGGAACTCCGGTTGCCGCGGAAATTATTTGATACATTTCTTCCAGACATATAATCTTGATAATATTCTACGGTATAAACTTGACTCAATACGAATCGTATTCGTCTCGCTATTTGCTATATGATTACAGATGCGGCCATCTCCGTCACGCATGGGGGGTGTTCGGTTGGGGTAGATAGCCTCGTGAAGATGTAGTGGATCCGACGCCCCCTACCCGACGCGCCGTAAAAACCCGCGCCGACCGGCGAATCTGACTCTCGCAGATAGATTCCTCCAGCACAACCCAGCGCTCCGCTCTAGAATTCAGCAACAGCGGCGTTGCGAATGCGCAGTCACTTCTGTGGTATACGGGGGAAGGGGAGAAGGAGGGTTAAAAAAAGATTTTAGGTTTACTTCTTGCCTTCTAGCTCGTTTCTTATCTCTCCTAGCCTTCCCTCCACCTTTTCCTTATCTGTGCCGCAGACTATGTACACAGTGGCGTTTTTAGACGTGACCTTCTCCACCGTGCCTAGCCAGAAGCTGTACTCAACGCCGCGTACCCTCAGCGTAGCGGGCGTCGCGCCGCCCGATCCTATCGCCGTTATGTTACGCTCCTCTATCAGTACGGACTTATCTGCCAGACCCGCACCTCCCTCCGGCCTGTGGAAGTATATGGAGTAGATATAGCCGTCTTTATCCGCTCTTATACCCCCCGCGACGTATGCCCTCACGGGGTCTGAGTAGTCCTTTCTAATTTTCTCCGGTAGCTCTTCTATGTCTTTGATAGGCGACGTTATGATGTCGCCCTTCTTATAGTACGCCCCCTTGCCGTAGATTTTCATGCCGCAGAGCTCCCACCTTGAGGTCTTGGTGCCGTTTTCAGGCGTTATGAAGAGGCGGAGCTCCTCCAGCTCGCCGATGGGAGGCCTGGGGGCCTGGGGCTGTAGATAGCCGGAGGCGTATATGGCAACGAACACAACAGCGATGACGGTGATTAACAACACCGCGGTTCTCACACCTTTCATGATAATCTTCTGGAAGTACTCTGTAATAAATTTGACTCAATACGAATCGTATTCGCATCGCCGTCTATCGTCAGCTTCTTCGGCGCCAAGATCCTAAAACGCCTAGGTCTCATGATTTTTTACCGCATTGCCGACGTCTATGCCAGCTAGCGTTTTTAAGAGCCCCTAGTTTGTGTGGTGCGGCTTATCCCCTTTTGTTAAATGCAATCTACTGTCGGTGCAAGCCATTACTGTGAGTTCGTTATGATCTGTCGCGGCTTTCGCCAGCACGGGCCTCGCGCCTGCGCCACGGACTCGTCCACCCCTCTGCCAACCTGAACTCGACGCCGACGGCGCGGCCCCCGGCTACAATCAGTCTGTAGAGAAATTGCCGAAAGAAAATCCCCAGTTGCGCAGAAACGCCTAAACGTCTGTAATTAACACGAGTTTGTCATCACTCGCCTTTTGCAATCGTGCGAGTTAAAGCGGCTTGATCGACCATCAATGCCAACTGCAGGCATCATCTAGACGGCGCTATCTTTTCTCTGCCTTATTATTCATACCCGCCCTAAGCCCTTACCGCCTTCTTCCGGGTGTTTGTGATTATAGGGCCGTATGGGGATGGATTTTTAGAAAATCAGCGGCTTTCGATATATAGGCCGGCTGGCACGTCGTATGTACAAGTATTGCCCCAGAAGTCCTTAGCCGTGTATTGATATTTTCCAACAGCAATGGCGATATACTCTGCGACGTTCATATCATTAGGCACGCCTGGGTGATCGCCGTAGTTGTATATATTGCCGTTAATATATACGCTCGCACCCTCTACGGAGAGGGACACCTCTATAGCCTTAATAACAGCAGTTGTGAGAGTTAGTCCCACATTTTTTGTCAAGGCGGCTACTATAACCGCGCCGACCGGAATGCCGATTTCAAAATCGGCACCACATTTGTCGTAGTAGGAAAACAGCTGGCTAAAGTAGAAGTACTCCCCTGGATCTAATTTGCCGTCACCCAACGCCGTGTCTGAAATAGTTAGAGGACCTTGTTTAGTGGTGCCCTCGTAAAAGAAGTTTATTATTTCAGTGGGCAAGCCGAAGCCCTTGTCGCTGGTTATAATCATGTTACTTGTGTAAATATCCGCTATGTAGAAGTAGTTATCTTCGCCCCAATACTCTCGCCACATCCATGCCTCGTAGTACACGTCGTATGACGCAAAGACGGGCCTTCCGTAGATCCAAACCCAGCCGGATCTAGTAGGATCAAGAAATATTGAGTTGCCTAGATAATACAGCTCTCCACCCCAACTACGGCCAGCTAGGCTTATAGAAGGGCCTCTATCCGTAGGCACAGCCAGAGCGGCACTAACAGAGAATTTGGCCGCTGTCTGGAGCATGCTTACTGTAATCTCGATGCTACCGCTTGCCGTGAGGTTATTTACAGCCATTACCACTGGCACCTTCATATAAATCTTGCCGTTGTACGTTGTGAAGTAGGAGCTTGGGAAATTCCCAGTGAGGTTTTCCACGCCAACCCAAACCTTCCTGTACCAACAGATGTAGCTCGGAATTTCGGGGTTTACTACTTCACACCATACGTTCTTTGGAGGCTCTGTGTAAGGTGGCCCAAATGCGGCAAAGCTATATCCCAACGGCGGGGCGCTCTTCTCCTCCCTATCCACCCCGGCCACATGACCTCTGATCTCGCCTCGCTTCTTGGCGATATGCAATCTGCGGATCACCTCGGTACTTCCTCCTGCGATTTTAGCAGGCGGGTAGTCCACGAAATACGTGGCGTATAGGATGGGCTTTTCGCTTGTCTTATTCACAACCGCTATGCTCACAATTAATGCCGTAAAGAACTTCTCGGGATCGTTCCCCCTCGCCCTCATTAAGTCAGTCCAGTTTTTAGCAATTGGGCTGAGCCTAGCGGCGGGTATGTGAACAGAACCTCTCGTTAGGCCAATAAACACAGGCTCTTCTCCATCAGGCGTGATAGCCCTAATAAAAACGGCGGCCGCCACGTCGCCCCTTGCAAATATATCCGTAATCCTCTTCCCATCTTCGTAAATCTCAAATTTGATAGTGACGCCGGGATTAGGGGCGTTCGTTGCTATGCTATATGCCGTGTAGGCCGCAACTATAATCAACGCAAGCGCCAGAACTTGTCTCGTTGTAATCCCCCGGTGTAATTGTTTACTTTTCATTAAGTATTAAAACAATCCTACGTTTTAAATTTGACTCAATACGAATCGTATTCGCATTGCCGTCCATCATCAGTTTCTTCAGCGTCACGGTTGCAGGTTGCCCAGGCCACTTCTACGTTAAAAATGGCGGCCGTGTAGGCCTTGATAGGGCGACTGCAAACCCCGCCCTTTAGGGCGGAGTAAGGTTTTTAGCAAGCTTCAATTTAGACGTGGCGACAACGGGGTCTGTCGCGGTACCGCTTCTGCTGGACGGCAACCAGCTACTGGAATACCTTGAGCTGGAGGGGGCTTATAGGCTGGCTAAGAAGGCCGTGGTGGACTCCTTAGTGCAGAACTACGGCGGGAGGAGAGCCAGCTACTTCAGCGTATGGCACGAGGCGAGGAGGCCGTGAGTCGGCTCGGCCCCCTTCGCCTACCAGCAATAAACAGTGAAAAATGCGGTCGAGACCTACAATGCCTGGGTTGAAACTTGAGGGAAGCCCCCGGAGGTGAGGCGTGCGGCGCCATACGTTGTCAAAACCGCGTGGCCCCTCAGCTCCCTACGGAGGTGTCCATACGCCTCATGTCTGGGAGGCACGCCGCGGAGCTCTGACCCCACAAGCGGTTCTGGAAATTCGAGTGGCTTGTCAGAATAGGCAAGGCCGAGAGATCGTCGACGATTAGGTTGAGAAGAGTGAAGCACAGGTTATATGCTGTCTTCACCTACGAAATGGAGCCCAGGGAGCCGAAAGAGCCCGCCGTGCCGGGCCGGCCCCATGACCCCGCCAAGGGGAAGAGCGCGCCTATGACCCGCCCCGAGCGCCGGGGAGCGGGGCGGGTCAGACATATCTAGCGTCTCTTTCTTACCGCGTCGCTGAGGTTTATGCCGGCTAGCGTTTTTACCACCTCTTCAAGTTTTAGTAGGGCGGCTTGCCCCTCTTTTGTTAGGTGCCATCTGCCGTCTACGCTGGCCACCAAGCCTCTCTGCGCCAGGTGGGTTAGGTACTGGAGAGCCTTTTCGTAGCTTGTCCTAGCCGCGGCGGCTACGCCGGCGGTTGGCAGAGGGCTTTGGCTAAGGACGTGTAGAATCCTAGCCGCCGTGTATACGTCAGGTAAGAATTTCCTTCGCCCTTCCATAAACCTCTCTCAGCTTTACATAAGACTCGACGTAGGCGGAGACCCCCCTAAAGACAGACGCGGAGAGCGTAGCCGCGCTGGCGAAGGCGACGTATAAAAGAGGGCCTTGCCACACCCCCAGCACGACGCCGCCGCCGACCACCAGCGGCACAGCCCGCCCGTCTGACGTTGTGGCGACAGTCACGGTTGCCCCCATAGACGCTAATAAGTAGCTTTCGTAAAGGGCGTATGCCAAAGCCACCGCCATGACGGCCAAGGCGAAGCGTCTAGCTAAAGGCGCCGCGATGCAGACATCGCCGTGGTTCGCGAAGAGGCTCGCCGCTTTTAGTACCCCCAACACGCTACGCTCCACCCGCCAGATGCGGCCGAGGGCCGCGGCTACGGCAAGGCCAGCCGCCAGCACCACCGCCAGCCTGACCCCCCACAGACCTAGATACGCCAAAAACGCCGCAAGCCACAGCCACGCCGCTGAGGCGACATATGAGGCAAAGCCGCCTACGCACATCCTATACGCCTTAAATACGTCTACCATATGTACAACGTCGCCGTGCCGCTGTAGCTCACCGAGCCGGAGGAGGGGTTGTAGACGAGGATGTATATATCCCTAGTCCAGTCCACAGAATACGAGACGTAGAGGCGACCGGAGGTGGAGCAACTATACTCCCCCTTGAAGTTATCGGCATACACGTACCCGGCGCACAACTCTCCGCCCTTGAAATCTAGCGAAATTGTGACAGCGGTTACGCTACTATAAGGCCCGTAGAGCCGCGACGCTGACGCGCTTAAGGTTCCGGAGATAGGCACCTCAACCCTCGTGATGTCTGGCTCTGCCGCTATTATTAAAAATGTCAAGACGATAAACAACAGCAATATCCTACTCATATGGAAAGAATAAGAACGAATATATAAGTTGCTACGTCCATTTGCAGGGATAGGAATACGATTCGTATTAAGTATGGAAAAAACTAGTTTTAGGGGGTCTGCCTTCTGCGCCGGGCTTTCGCCGCCAAGACGCCCATTGCCGCCAGGGCGGCTGTGGGCGCCAGGGCTACGGCCGCGGCGGGGCTCCACGTGCCCCCCTCCACTGCCCCTACGCCGTGCGCCTCATCTAAATACGCCGCGCCGACAGAGGCGAGCCACTCCTCAGGGTCCCGGGGCGGATCGGGGTATAGGCGCTGATAGCCTATGATTTTTGCCAAGAACCTGAAGGGCCCCACGCCGCATCCCACCTCTAGTATGAAGGGGTAGCCTCCCGCCTCCTCGGCAATTTTAGCAACGGCCTCGGCAAGCTCCGTCTTGTTCATCCCGCGGCAGACAGATTTGGCAAACCCCACACTAACCGTCGGGACGCCCCAGTTGCCTTTTTCAGACACAGCCCCTATCGACGCGGCGCTCCACTCAAGCAGAGAGAGAAGGAGTACTAGCTCTTTTCTCGTCTCTGTGTCGTTTATATCTAGATCCCCGCCGCATTTAATGCGCTGGGGCTTGTCAGACTTTTCTATTATCCTCTCTACGTGCTCCCGCCTCTCTTCACACAGTTGCCTGAATAGGGCTAGGTTTATCTTGTCGGTGATCTTCCTCGTCTCGTTTCCCCACCTCGTGTTATAGAGTCTCTTCAGCACCGTGTCGAGGTACTTCGTGGCGTTTTCCGGCCTCCTGTCTGCCCACGGCACTACTACCACGACTATAGTGGCGTTAACCGGCTTAAGTTCGCTCGGCCTCTTTTTAACTACGGCATAAGCCACCGGCGGCTTGTGAGAAAAGACGCCGGTGCTCAAGGCGTCTGGGAACAAGTCGTCCACCACCCCCTTGAGCCAGTAGGAGAGGCGTGGATCTGTGTAGTTAAACACAACCCCCATATACGACTTCACCGCGCCCTCCAAGCCGCCCATGACTAGCCAGATGCCCTCCGGAGACTTAGGCTCGATGATTAAGTAATTCCCCGCCGCCGTTATGTTGAAATCATCTGGAAACACCAACACAGGCGGCGCCGCCAGTGCAAACAACGCCAGTAGGAGCGAGACGAAAAGAGATCTCATTACTACGCCTGACTTAATCTTCGTTCTCTTATGCAATAGCAGTATTATCAATGTGGCTGAAATTGCCAACAGCGCTATTGGCCATATATAGATACCCGAGATGGCGTTCATCTTGGCGTCATTCACATCTGAGGTCGGAGCTGCGGTGGCGTTTTCCCCGCGCCCCTGGGGGGCGGCGGCAGTCGCCTCGCCTATAGATGCGGTTCGCAATAGAAATAGCTTGTCTGTAAAGTACACCACAGGATATCTACACGGCACGATCTCTCTGACTCGTGTCGCAACTTTATCGGCCTCTTCCTCAGTGGCGTTAAAGATTGTGAGAGTTACTATAGGCATATCTAGTATAAACCCAATGCCGAAGTAGGCGTCTTTTCCATATCTCTTAACATACTCATTTACCCAAGAGCTCATCATTTCAATAGCTTTTTCACGGCCTTGCCACGGGCCCGGATCCGCGGCGTCGATGTAGTAAATAGTCAGCCCGACGCCTAGTCCTCTAGCCCTATCCGCAATGCGGTTCACTAACGACCTGTTACTAAATACGTACACTTCAAGCCATACCTCTGCCCTGCCGCTCTCTTCCTTTAGTCTCCGCAAAACGTCCTCGCCAAATGTCTCATCTCCGCGAATGTATACCCCCGGCATTTTCTTCAACTCACTTATAAAGGACCTTACGAGAGGTATTTTAGCAGATTCGTTAACATTCACTGAGGAGACGATGATATATACAGGTAGACCTTGTGTTTTGACCAAATAACACGTTTTGTTTACAACCACGCCATTGAAGTCATATACGACTTTAATCTGAGGCGCCGCTAATACTATCACTGTTATAATTAGTAAAAATAATACTGATCTCATGACCTATACGTATATAGATATACTTGTAACCTATTTAAAGATTCGTCAATGGGAGTTACAAATAGCACTGTAGGATATGCGTATGCGTTGCCGCCCTTTACGATACCAAGTATATTTGCATAATACACAGTCATAGAGTCGATTCTTTGGCTCCACATGTAGAACACAGGGCCTCCGCTATCACCTGGACAAGCATTTATAGTTCCTCCGCCTCTTTTAATTACTCTATAGACCAAGGCATTGTCCTGCGTTATGTAAAGATCGTAGATAATGAGACTTGAGTCGTATTGGCATCTAAATCCGAGTTTTGAATATCCGCTACCTCCCGGGTCTCGTGGCGCATTAGTCACTGTGTAGTACCAGTTTACGAGCGCGTCTGTCTGGAATCCCACTGCGGAGGTGGCGATCCACGGCTTTACAGTTCTGCTTGATGTTGTTATTTTTATTAGAGCTGCGTCCACCACCGGAGTAGGGCCTGTATAGTAGCTGTCTTTAATCACATCTCCAATATAGTTGCTGTCAGGCGCATTTAAATCTCTGTACGGCTGGCGCACGACGTCTTGATATTGACTATTTGTGCAGTGGCCAGCTGTGAGGTAGCCAAATACCCGCGCCCCGCCTTCGTACCAATACACCGGCGCCCCAAGACTGCAGTACCCATATAGGAAATACCGGTCGGGGGTCTGGTAATAACCTATCTCGATTTGGACACCTCCAGCGAGGTTATCCCACCTATCTGTAAGCGACAGCCCATATACAGACACCGCGAGAAACAACGCCACAGCAACTCCCAGCTCACCAAGCCCCGGCGCGCCTTTCCTAAAAGCCTCTTTACCAACTAACATTCCCCTCCAAGGCCTCTCACCTCTGAGACGTACACTTTTTTGTATTATACTTTTTAGTGACATGCGATTTTGAAATATTCTATGATATAAATTTGACTCAATACGAATCGTATTCTTATCGTTGTTTATTGTCAGTCTTTCTAGGTGGCTCCACAGCATTAGTATTAAGACGAGGGGTAACGTGCCTGTGGCTCTGAACTCCAAGCGGGGGCTATCCCTCTCGGGAAGGGTGGCACTATGTCTTTGACTGGCTAGACTCGCACGCCGTGGAGGTACAACGCAACTACCCGCCTCCCCATTGCAGATTTCATCTCTACGTAAACGCGGTCTGCCGCTTATGCTCACTGGAGGCGTGTCTGCGGCGATCCTCGGCCGGAGCGTCATACTGCTGACGTGCGCCGCCTCTAAAAAATCTGATGTATTCAAAGTATATCCAAAAAAGTCGCATTTCTAGAAAGCGGTGCCACATATTTAAACCAGCACGCCAGCCCTCTGCGCCGCGTCCAGCGACGTGGCTGTGGGGGGTCTGGGCTTGAGAGCCTGGGGGCTGGTCTTTTGGATCTTGTTTACGCAGAGTCTCCACTGCGTCGGCTTGCCTCACGGTTGGGAGGGCATCGGCCGCCCCTCGCCGCTGTAAGCACCTCGGCAACGTCGTAGTCGGCACAATCGTCAGCACAAAATAGAGTGGTTCTGCGCTTTACAGCCCCGTCCAGCGCCCTTATAAGTCTACGCACTTAGATGTGGCCGTGTGTGCAAGGCCGGTGCGACGTTGGGTTGAGGTGTGCGGAAGATGCGGCGCCGCTCTGCGGGGGAGGTCCCGTCCGGCAGATGTGGGACCCTCGCCTGAGGCTTAGTTCTGCGCCGGCGTGGCGTGGAGGTACGACAAGCGTTTCAATACTCTGAAAACCCCGACGAAGGCCCGCGGGAAGCTCCGCCTCGCGGGAGGCCTCCACACGGTCAGCGGGTGGCCGCCGCTTCTCTACTGACTTCAAGGTGTCGCAAGTGGGCCCTCCTCCTTTCTACATGAGGTGGCGTAGAAAAGCTTCTCGATGATCCAATTGGCTTGGGACCCCACGTAGTCCACTTTTTTCCTTAGCTCGAAGTCTCTGGGCTCCAGCGCCAGTAGGTCGAGGTACAGCCTCTCGACGGCTTCTTTAAGCCGCCGCGCCGGCTCCACCTCCTTCCGCAGTAGCTCCTCTGTGGCGGTTCTGCCTAGCTCGCCGGCGATCTCGGCGATGCCCATTAGGTAGGTGTAGACGTCGACTCCCAGCTCCTCTCTGGCGGGTAACCTCCCCTCTTTTAGGTATCTGTACAGCGCCGTGGCCTCTACATACTCCTGAAGCCCCGTGGTGGCGTTTCCGTAAAACATGGGCCACTCCTCTACGAGCTTTTTCAACTTCGCCACAGCCTCCTCCATGTCTCGCATAGCCCTCTCGGCAGACGCGAAGTCTTTTCTAATTGTGGAGTACACCACGGCCTTGGAGAGCCTCGCCACCTTTATCGACGTCTGGACAACCTCGTCCTTGACCTGCTCGTAGCGCCTCAGCTCGTCGTATAGCTTCTTGACGTCGAGCATGGCGGCACCCACGCCGGGGTTTATAAAATTGCCCCGGCGCCGGCGGCCGGCTAGGCGGGTAGCAACCAAGCGGCGGCTATCAGGGGGGAGAGCAGGAGGATGGGGAGGGGCAACGCGGGGCCGTAGCCCCAGCGCTTTAGGAAAACCGACACCGTCAGGCGGAGCCCTAGGTATATCAACACCACGCCCGCCGCTAGGGAGAGGAGGGCCGCGCCGCCCCCCAGGTGGACTAGCTTCGTTACTACGTACGACAGCGCCATGGCGTAGACGACGAAGTCGCCCACCCCCAGCGACATGTTTCTCAGCCGAACCACGAACCCGAAGAGGGGCGTGTCGCCCCTGGCCCCCCCGCCGCCCCCGCCGGCGGCCTCCTTAGACTTCCTAACTAGCTTGCCTAGGAGGCCTCTGCTTACCATCACGTAGTCGTATACCGGGAGTGCGACGAGTAGCGCCGCCACGGTGGGCTCTGGGAGGAGCCACACAAACATAACCCCAGCCAAGGCGCCGAGGAAGCCCAGCAACAAGTCGCCTCTCCTTCTGTGGATTAGAAACGCCACCGCTAGGCCGAATAGGAGAGACGTCCACATGAGTCTGACGGCGTTTATCTCGTCAAGAAGCCCCGTCCAGTAGTACAGGATTGTGTAGAACTGCACCACGCCGACGGCGAGGACGTACCACACGAAGTATAGAAACAGGTTTAGCAACCTCCTCCTCGTGAACAATATGTAAATCGCGGCGGTGGCCCCTAGGAGCAGTACGAAAAATATGAGGAGGTTGTGAACAGTCGCCCCCGCGTCCTCCGCGCGTACATAAGGCGTCGACTGGACGGGGAGCGGCTCCACCTTTATTTCAAAAAACAGCGGGGCTGTGCCCAGCAGTACGGCGATGGCGACGAGGGCCAGCGCGAGGACGACCACGACCACCCTCAGATGTTGAGATATATACTTTGCAACGGCGCTACGTAAATATTTTTAAGTTGGACTTTCGGCGGGGCATGAGGACGGTTATCGAAATCCTCGGCCCAATATCAAAAATTTTACAGGAACTCGGAATAGACCCCTACTACCCGGCGCATTTACTGACTCCCAAGCTCTTCACCATAGCTCCCAAGCTGGCGAGGAGGCTCGGCGACGCCTCGTGATTTAAAAACCCGAGGAGCGGTTGTGGCGGTGATGAGGAACCTGGGTCTGTGAAATATGTAGAGGACATAGGCCGCTGACTACTTAACCAAGGCGGCCACCAGCCTAATCCCCGCGGCTGGCCTCCTGGCGAGTACAGTGAAGAGGGCCCTCGCTGATAGGTTCTCCTCTATGTAGTCTCTTAGTATTCGGTCGTCGGCCAGCTCAATTAGGGCCTCTCCCCTCGCGGCGAGCCTCTCGGCGGTTTTCAGCAACTTCTTTTGAAACTCTATCTGCCTCACAAGGGGCTCCACGGCGCGTCTATACGTCTCCAGCGGGTTTTTCGTTGCCAGGGCCTCGGCGAGGGCCTTTGCGGAGACTATCCCCGGCCGAATCCCCTCCCCGGTGAGGGGGTAGACCAGCCCCGCCGCCTCGCCGACTCTAAACCCCTCGCCGTCGTGGAGAACCACCCTGGGGACCACTGTGAAGGGGGCGCCTCTCACGTCCAGAACCCGCCCCCCGCCCAGCCACTTTTCGACAAAGTGAAGCACTTGGGGGACGGGGTTGGCCACTCCGATGAAGCCCCCGCCGACGTTGTAGACCCCGCCGTGGGGGAATACCCAGTAGAACCCCACGGCGTTTTCCGGAAAGATGAAGTACGCCGCCTCCTCCTCCAGCTTCACCCCGTCGACGTACGCCCTGGCTATCGTAATCTTCTCCCCCTCGCTTTGGTATGGACCGCCCGCCTTGACCAAGACCTCCCACTCCCCGCCGCCCTCCCCACCGCCTCTCATGGACTCCACCCAAGCGCCTTTGTCCACTATGTACCACCTCGCCTTTGCGTAGGCGACCTCCCCCACCTCCCTCCGCCAGCGGTAGAACTTGTACCTCTTCACCTTATCCACCACGTACTTCATGTCGACGAGGGGGGTCTCGACGGGGACCGCCTCGCCGCAGGCCTTGAAGTAGCGCCTCGTCCAGTCGACGCCGTGCGCCCTGCCGTAGAACCTCAGGAACGCCGACCCCGAGGGGCCTAGACCCAGTACCTTCGCCTGGGGCTTCATTACGCAGACATGCCGGGCTCGAAAGTCCACTCATAGAACTCCGCCATTTCTTTGAGTATGGCGTCTTCCCTTATTATGTCTCTTATAGACAAGACGCCGTAGAGCCTGCCGTTTTTCGTAACGACCACGTGGCGTATGCCGTACTTCTTAAATACCTCGGCGGCCTTCGCCACGTTTTCGCCGTAGTCTAGCGTGACCACGTTTTTAGTGGCTATGGTGTCCACCGGCGAGTTCAAGTCGGCGTCGAAGGCGACGGCCTTAACCACGTCGCGTTCTGAGACGACGCCGACGACTCTGTCCTGTTGCTTGGGATCGACTAGAACAACGAGGCCAACCCTCCTCTCGGCCATTAGCTTCGCCACCTCTCTAATAGGCGTGGTGGGGAAGGCCTTGACGACGTCTGTCTTGGCGTAGTCCCCAATCATGTCTATAAATGCAGAGGGGATTAAAATATATATGTCGCCAACGGCTGGACTACGTGGATAGGTTTACAAGCGACGAGCTTCTACACCTAGTGGAGCTCATGAAGCTTAAGAGCGCCGTCGAGTCAGAATATCTGAGGGAGTTTATAAACGGCATAATTAGGGAGACGTATCTAAGGATTAGGCTGATGGATCTGCTGTCCCTCCCCGACATATCGCTAAGCGCCCCGGACGCCAAGCCCCTGGAGGAGGTGGTGAAGGCGCTTGAGGAGATGTGTAAACACTACGAGGAGCACCTCGCCGGGGTTAGAAAACTAAGAGAATCCGCCAAGACGCCGCTGGAGCTTGAGCTTATCGCCGCGGTGGAGAAGTCTCTGGAGAGGTCGCACATAGCGGTGAGGATGTTAATCAACGCACTCACAGAGCGCAGGTAGAGCCCCGGCTCAAGGCGGCAATCTCATTATGATCCTCCTGACAGTTTTGCCGTCTGGCAGTCTAAACATGGCCACAACGACGCCCGGCTTGCCGGGCGGCTGGAGGATCCACGCCTTCACGGGCCTTAGCCTATAGACGCGGCCCCCCCACTCCACCTCGTACTCCCGGTTCAAAATCTCCTCAGCCACGTATAGAAAGCGCGGCCAGCTTATAAATTTATTGGGTCCCCGGCTGGATGAGGGGCGGGTCTCTCTATACTCCTTTACGCGGCTGTTGGCGTGGAGTCTCTGTCAGTTACCGCGCGCCGAAGCGCCCCCTCCGAGGGGATCGTCTGCGTTAAGTTTAAGGCATGTGTCTCCCCTCGCAGTGTTCGCAACAAGCACAGCTACATGTGACACCGCACAAGTCCTCAAGCCTGGGCGCGAAGGAGAGGAGGGAGACTTCATCGCATGTAGATAGGAGAGCAACTCCGCCACCTCCGGCACAACACTGCCGGGGGTTAGCGCAGTTTAAGATCTCAATCCCGCCTCTTAACCTGGCGCAGGACTCAGCGGGCGCATCGCAGTCGAAAACAATCGTGACGCATCGGGCGTACTCGTTGAGCCCTTCCCTCCGCTCTCTGACATAGTGAAACACACTTCTCCAGTTGGAGATCTGCGCGAATTTGACCACCACGACTGCCCTGCCGCTGGTGACGTACTTCTTGACTGGATAGCGCCCTCCAGCTGTGATGCGTCGGTATCTGCCCAACAGCTCCTCTACTGCGCTGATCCTCCTCGACAGCTCGCCTGTGAACGGCGCCTCTGGCCGCGACCAGCCGCACCAAGCCTGAAGCGCTTTCTCGTCGTCGTCTCCCTCTACAAAATATATGCAGATGTCAGTAATATCTGAGGTCTTCATAGAGCTCGTCAAGGCGCCTCCTGGCCTCCGGCATTTCTATCTCGTCGTATTTCTTACAGTCGCGCATTCTCAACACCCGCCCCCTCCCGATTAATGCTAGCTTGTCCACTACTTCAATGCTCTGCGTAGCCACCACCACCTTTCTCCCCGCGTCGAGGGCGCGTTCCACCGCGTCCCGCACGGTGTTGATAAGCGTGGGGTGCATATGCGCCTCCGGCTCGTCGATGAAGATAAATCGGCCGCCGCCGAGGGCAAGGGATATTACGAGGGCGTACGCAAGACCTGCCGGCGCGGCGCTCATCGGCAGGATGCTCCTCCCCACCACATGGGGTATGCCGTTGATATTCCTCACATCCCTCACGCCGTATTTCTCAAAAAGCCTCATTGCTTCGCTAAACCAGCCGGGGTTCCCCACTGCTATGGTGTCGACAAGCGGCGCCACGTAGTCCATCTCGGCGGCTAGCCTAGGCGTCACGAGCAGGGCCTCCCCAATACCGCCCTTACGCCAGTCCACCACGAAGTTCGCGAAAACCGCGGCGGCGGAGGCGCCGCCCGGCCCGCAGAGGTAAAGCCTACCAAGCTCCCGATATGCAAATTCCGACACAGGCAACCCGGACAATTTGGCCAGCCATCCGAAAAAAAGCTGTACGGAGATTCCCTGCAGTAGCTTGTTCAACTCCGCGTCGCCGCCCGGGGCGCACTCAGCTCTAGACAATACAGTCTCGTTAAGCTGGGCGCGGTCCCGGCCAAAGTCTGGGCTGAAAGGCTCCCCCCGCGCCATCAACACAATTTTCAAGGGCGTTTGGGGCCCCGGCGGGGTGGCCCCGCCGCCAGAAGCCGCCAGGTAGAGGGCCTCAAGAAGAGAAGACTTCCCAGCGCCATTAGGCCCCAAGATCACCAACAGATCCTCGACGTCTACGACGAAATCTTCAAGACACCTATACCCCCTAATCCTAAACTCCACTATAGCCCACACGTCTCGTTTTAAAAACATGTGCCGCTGGGCACGCCGGCCACCGCCGGCGCCAGATGTTAAAGTATTTTCCACGACGCTCCACGCCCCCGCGCGCCTCCAGCGGAAAATCCCGCTGGCGGAATGGAGCTTATGGAGGCCCGGCCCCTCCGACCCGATCTGGGAAATATGTGGCTATCGCGGGTCTTTGCTAATTGAGGCCTCGAGGGAGGAGATCTCTGTCACTGCATGGGCTGTGAGCGGCGAGTTGCTTCTAGGAAACACGGCGCGCTAACGCGGCTGGCGGCCCCCACTCGTTGCGCGTAGATGAGCGTTACTTCAGCGCCTTGGGGCCGTGGGGGAGCCCGCACCGGGTTGCCGGGAGGCGCGGGGGCACTCCGTGAACGGATATCCGCGGCGGGGGTTGACCCCGGCAGGCCGTCGCTCGGCCCCTCGGCGGCTAATCTTTTTTAAATAGTGACGTGGGTTTGGCCATGTCTGTGAGGTCGCCTTTCGTCGTGGTGATGGGCCACGTGGATGTGGGGAAGACCCTCCTGCTGGACAAGATCAGGGGCACCTCTGTGGCCTACCGGGAGCCCGGCATGATTACGCAACACATAGGCATGAGTCTGGTGCCGTGGCCGGCGGTGGAGAGGTTCGCGGGGCCTCTGGTGGACCGCCTCAAGCTTAGGGGTAGGATATGGGTCCCCGGCTTTCTCTTCATAGACACGCCGGGCCACGCCGCGTTTTCAAACCTCAGGAAGAGGGGCGGCTCCGTCGCCGATTTGGCTGTGCTCGTGGTGGACATAACCTCCGGCCTCGAGGAGCAGGGCGTCGAGTCGCTTAAGCTAATCCAGAGCCGCGGGGTGCCCTTCGTAATCGCCGCCAACAAACTGGACAGGATCTACGGGTGGAGGTCTGTGGAGAATAGGCCCTTCCTATTCGCCGTGGAGGAGCAGGAGTGGCACGCCGTCGCCACGCTCGAGGAGAGGATAGGCAAGCTGATAGACGAGCTCTCCCGATTCGGCATAGAGGCCGACAGATACGACCGGGTTAGAGACTTCTCCCGCCAGGTGCCCATCATCCCCACAAGCGCCGTGACGGGGGAGGGGATCGCGGACCTCCTCGTGGTCCTGGCCGGGGTGAGCCAGCGCTTCATCCCCCGGGAGAGGCTCCAAGTGACAGACGGCCCCGCCAAGGGCGTCGTGATGGAGGTAAAGGAGGAGAGGGGCCTCGGCGTGGTGGCCGACGCCATTATATACGACGGGAGGATTAGAAAAGGCGACGTGGTGGTGACCGCAGGCCTAGACGGCCCCAGAGAGGCCCGGGTCAGGATGCTCGTCATGCCCAAGCCGCTAGAGGAGATGAGAGACCCCGAGGACAGGTATATGGCGGTGGAGGAGGTCAGAGCCGCCGCAGGAGTCCGCATAGTGGCAGACGGCCTAGAGGGCGTGGTGGCCGGCGCGCCGATATACGCAGTGTGGGACCCCCAAGCCATCCCCCACGTCCAGAAGCAGATAAAAGAGGAGATAGCCGAGATAAAAATCGAGTCCGACAGGGAGGGCGTCATAGTGAGGGCGGACACCTTCGGCACCCTGGAGAGCACAATCCTCTTCCTCAGACAGCAAGGCATCCCCGTGAGGAAGGCCGACGTCGGGCCCCCGACGCACAAGGACGTGGTCGAGGCGGTCCTCAGCAGGAGGAGGAACCCGGCCTTCGGCGTAATACTAGCCTTCAACGTCAAGGTGCCGCCCGACGTCGAGAAGGAGGCGGCGTCCTCCGGCGTGAGGATCATCAAGGGGGAGATACTCTACCGCATCTTCGACGAGTACATCAAGTGGTCTCACGAGGTCAAGACCAAGACCGTGGAGCAGATACTATCCCAGCTCACGAGGCCCGCCAAGATACAGCTACTCCCAGGCTTCGTCTTCCGCCGTAGCGATCCGGCCATCGTTGGGGTGAAGGTGCTTGCCGGCACTTTGAAGCCCGGCGTCAGCCTCGTGAAAGACGGCAGAGAGGTGGGCAGGGTGATGCAGATCCAGAAGCAGGGAAAGCCGGTAAACGAAGCCGCCGCCGGCGACGAGGTTGCAATCTCCATCCAAGGCGACGTCATAGTAGGCCGCCAAATCAAGGAGGGAGACGTGCTCTACGTATACATCCCAGACGAGCAGGCCCGGCAGTGGCTATTCCAGTACAAGCAACACCTCCGCGAAGACGAGATTAAGGCTCTAGAAGAGTATCTAAAGGCAAGGAGAAGAGGGTCGGGGTAAAGACCGAGGTGGACCCGTTAGCGAAGCCAGGGCCGACGCCTATCGCTAAATAAATGCCAGCGCGGCGCCGAAAAAGCTAAAAAACCTCTAAAATAATGTAAATACAGGCGGGGGTGCCCGAGCCAGGCCAAAGGGGCAGGGCTCAAGACCCTGTGGCGTAGGCCTGCGTGGGTTCAGGCGGCGCCGCCCAGAAATCCCACCCCCCGCACCACTATTTTTGGAAATTAAACAAGGGGGTCTGCCGCGATCGATAAGGGAAATAGGAGCTGGGCGCTTCAGATATGGTGGAGAGCAAGCTAAACGAGGCCAGACTATTTCCACATTTTGCAGATGTGTGTTTCTAACTTTTTCTACATATGCCCAGGTCGGCGCACACCGGCTCTAGGCGCATGAAGGCGTCTAGGGCGCCACCTGTGAGCTGTATCTGTTTTGGTTTTCTGCTCCAGCTCTCTACGCCTAGTGCTTTCAGCACAGCCGCCGTTCTCAGGTAGTCCGCTTCGCGCTCCTTCT
>NZ_JBMFKV010000026.1:0-17651 GCF_049971835.1 Pyrobaculum sp. | reverse complement strand
GTGTGTCTGTGCATGTTGCTAAGGAAGAGTATGTGGGCTATGGTTAGGAATATCCCAAAGGCGCCGAGGATTATTAACATGACAAGCGCGGGGGCCAGGATGGACCATATCCACTCGCCTGTGACGAGTCCCCGGCCAATTGATTGCGCCTGCGTCATCACGACCAGAGCCAGCACGACTAGGGTTACAATTGAGAGTATGGCCTCTATTATGGGGCCCCAAGCCATCCACCACGCCCAGCCTATGCCTAGCCTGTGCAACTCCATGTAGCCCCTGAAGAGGTAGAGAAAGAATATGAGGACGCCAGCTATTATGAAGACAACCACCTCCCCCGCGAGAAGAGCCACCACGGATGCCAAGACGCTGGGGGAGCTCGACAATGGCAAGAAGGCGAGGGAGACAACAACGGCGGCTATGGCAACAATTACGAGAATTAACGAATATAGGTATCCTTTGTACAGCAGTCTATTTGCTTCTCTAAACTCCATATAACTTATCACAACGCTATATAAATCTTTACTACTGATATTAAAGGCGCGGCGACAAAAACCTGTTGAGATCCCAGCGCCGAGATTGGGGTGCGAAGCGGTGGAGACCTATATAAGTAAATTGACATGAGGGACTGCTGAACTATTTCAGGCTTGGGATCGTGGCCGTGGTGGCGGCGTTGAGAGATCCCTCTAGGTGGATCCACCTAGAGTCTGCCTAATAGACTTGACTAACTACTCCAGCGGCGAAACACCTGGAGGGCGCCTACCCTCTATCTACGAGACGCTAGATGAGATAGGAGCGCCGCTAGACGCGGCGACTCCGCAACTTCAAAAGCCGCATAGTCTAGGAGGTGCCTCCTGAAAGGGCTAAGAAGGTGATAGGTTAGCCTTTACTAAAAGCTTTGTAATGGAGGCGTCCTTGCGTTTTTTTATTCAGATCAACCCGGCGCGTATCTCCATCATGCACATGTGCTCTAACTGTTTTATGCCCTAGGCCTTAGGCGCATCCCGGACTCTGGGAAGTCTTAATTCCCAGCTGTGGCCGCGCCTCTTTGACGTCCCCCCCCCCCCGCGGGGCTTGGTCGCATGCCGTGCTGTTCTGGCCGCCTCCTTAGGGGGTTTAGAGGTTCCGCATCTATCTGCTACGCTTTTTAGAGGGGTTTGAATACCATTAGGTAGAGCATGGCTAGATACCCGGCGGACCATAGGGGGATGAACGCCCTGACGTATTTCTCGTAGCTGTCGAGGTCCTCTCCGGCCGCCAAGAGGTGTGCCAGCTCCACTACTCCGATTGCCATGGCTATCCCCAGCGAGGCGTGTATCCACAGAGGCGACTTGGGGAAGCCGTATTTAACCACGGCGAGGGCGAGCCCGGTGGCGAACACCGCCAGCGCCGAGGCAAACTGCAGGTACACAAGCCGCCTGTACCTCCCGTAGCAATCAACCCCGCAACTCTTCAACATGTAGTAGCCCCCCGTGGACAAGCCGCCTCACCCAACTACTCCGGTGATGTGGAGGGCTAGGAGCGCCTCGGCGAACACGTCTCGATGGCGTCTTCTCTTTATAAGTGTAGCCGGGGGGCCGCCGCACTTCGGCTTGTCGAATATCGTCTCGTCTTATGTGACTGAGTTTTTTATTCCACCTCCGGTGTGGATCTGTGCAGATCTTCCGCCCGTATGTGGACCACCGCATGTCGGCGGCGTTTCTAGACGACCTGAGGCTTGGTAAGCAGAGGGTCGAGGCGAAGCAGGTGATTAAGGTGATTCTGCGCAGGCTTGGGCTAATCAACGACGGGAGGAGAGGGTGGTGGAACCACCCCATCGTCTTGATGTACTTCAACGGCGGGGAGCCGTACATCGAGGATTTGGTGAAGTACTTCGACGCCGTGGTGGGGGAGTGGGTTGCAAGGGGCCGCAGGAGCTCTCTCGGCCTCGGCGACCTCGCGCCGTATCTCGAAAAGGTGTGGGGGGCCAGCGGCACGCCTATTACCCACATCCACGAGGTGGAGTACAGGAGGGTTCTCCTGCTGAAAGATCCGTGTTTCTACCTCAAAAAGCTGTCGCCGCGGGAGCTTGAGGAGGTGATTGAGACTGAGCCCGTGCCCATAAATGGCGTCAACACCTGGCTGTTTAAACGCTATGAGAGATACAGGGAGTTCATCGCGGGGCTGAGGAGAGGCGAGGTTGACTGCCGCCCCCTATTTGAACACGACCGCTAGCCCGTGGCCCGGCGGCGCGGAGCCTCTCAGCGGCGCGTCAAGACCTGGGCCGCGGGTAGACAGCTAGCGGCGGCTTGGCAAAGCTTGTCGTCCTCCGTGACGAGGGCGCGTTGAGGGACCCAGCTAGCCAGACTACGTCATAGTAGCCCCCTTCTGATTGCTATATCTATCACCTCGTCTCTAAGCCCCACGCTGTAGACCGCCATGTGTGCGAGGAGTTTTGAGAAAAACTCCGCATAGGGAGCTGTGTCGTCTATCGCCTCTCTCTTCTTGAGCTTCCATATGGTAGTTGCCTGTTTCGTAGTAGGCGAGGTCCGCCGTGTGCTGTTTTTTAAAGCCGCGGGGGCTCTTCTAGGGGCGATTTCCCCGGTCTTGATCAACGCCGAGGCGTTGAATACGTAGCTACCTCCCTTCGCGATCCTCCCTTACGCTCCGCGCCGCGTAGTCCTCTCCAAGCTCCACGCTGGCTTTTCCAAGGCCCTCGGCCACCCTTGCGGCGAGTTGCGACAGCTCTTCGAGCTCTCTTTTTTCAACCTCTTTTTCCAGCGCCTTTCTGAGGACTTGGGATATGTTTATGTCGTATTTCCTCGCCTTCTCTACGACGTCGCGCCTCACTTTTGTAGATACAGTAACCCAGCCCACGTCTACCCAAGATGTAGCTATTTAAAAGCCCACCGCGAGGGGAGTATTTATAGCTGGGGCATAAACTCCACGTGGTTGAGGTGTTGGTGTGGTGGGTAATCTTTACGGCGGTGCTCTGGGTGTTGCTGAGTCTGCTGGCTGGGAGGGCGGTCAACCCCCTGGGGGTTTTCCTAGGCGTCGTCCTGGCCCCAGTTGCCTTTCTAGTTGCCGCCGCCGTCGTCGGCTTCTTGGCGGTCGCTCTCGGCGTTTTTATCGTGCCTCTGCTCTTACTCGCCCCCCTCCTGGCGTTGCTCGCCGGGTTTCTAGCGGCGCTTTTCGTAGTGTCAGCCCTGGCCAGCGTAGACGTGGCAAGGGCCTTCATCGCCCTCCTCCTGGCCACAGTCCTGCTCCTCGTGCTGAGCGGCTTGCTGTGGCGCTCGCCCCTTCCGCCCAAGCTCCCCATCCATTTTTGAACCCAGCGGTCATGTCCGTCAGCTGATAGAGAAAGGGCGGGGGGATTCTCTGGGATTTGAGGCGGAGTTTGAGGTTTTTGGAGTGTATATTGGATCAGTCGACGTATTTATTAATGACGACGAGGCTCTCTACGCGCTTAGGTGCACAGTGGTGGAGTTTGCTGAGGCGGAGGTTCAAGCGGGTTTACTCCTCCGCCCGGGCGGATGTGGATACGGCTCCCTCCTCCCCTCGCCTCATAGCCAAGTGGCTATCGCTTATTTAACGCGCATGTGTGCGCCTTTTAGGGCCTTGGCACAGGTGTTAAAAATTGCAGATATTAGCGGCTCGACCGCGTGCGCCGGTTTTTACTGCTAACAAGCCGCCGTCAGCCCCCGCGCCCCCGTCGCCGCTCCCCGTGGTTATGAATAGAGTGTCCAATCTCGGCCCGCCGAAGGCGCATGAGGTCACGTAGGGGTAAGGCAACGGCAGTCTCTGTATATCGGCGCCGGTGATTTTGACGACGGAGGAGCCTCCGTACATGGCTACCCACAGAGAGCCCTCTGCGTCCACCGTCAGTCCGTCGGGGACGCCGGGCATGCGGCTCAGGTCTATGTAGCCCGACGGCTCGAGGCGCCCACCTTCCCACTTGTATATTCCCACTTTCCTCGTGGGGCTGTCCACGTAGTACATGAGGGATCCGTCGGGGGACCAGTCAATGCCGTTTGAAATAGTCACCGCGCTCATCACTCTCTCCAATGTTGAGCCGGTGTATACATAGAGGGAGCCGGTGGGCTCCCTCTCGTACATGTCCATGCTACCGAACCACAGCTCCCCCGCCGGGCTACACTTACAGTCGTTTAGCCTATTACGCCCCGGCTCCTCCACCCGCGCAACTACGCGGTGCGCGCCGCTACGCGTATTTAGCTCCGCGATTTGGTTCTTCAAGGTGACTATTACGGTGTCTACGTCTTGGGTTAGGGCTACGCAACTTACGTAGTCGTCTAGGCGGTACGTCTTTAACTGCCCCGTCTCGAAGGAGAAGAGGTGGAGGGCCCCGCCTAATATGTCTACCCAGTAGAGGGTGTGGGTTCTGTGATCCCACAGCGGGCTCTCGGCTAGCCTCCCTCTTGGCAGGCTAAGGGGTAGCCACTCCAGCATTACTTCGGCGTCATTACCAAGACTGTTTTTATGTCGTCGTGCGTCCAGTGGTAAGCCTCTGCGTAGTTCTCGAGGGTGGCCTCCTTGGTGATCAGCCTCCTCGGCCAGTCGCCGTACCTCTCCTTGGCCTCTTTTAGATGCTGGAGGGCCATTTGGAAGTGGCGTATCCCCGCGTTTACGGAGCCGACTACCAGCTTGTTGTTAAGCACAGCGTCTGTGAGGAGGGCACCGACGTCGTTTAAAGTGCCGCCTCTTGGGTATACCCCCAGCAACACCTCGACGCCCCCAGACTCAAGCCTCTCCAAGCCCTCCAGCGCCACCTGCGGAGAGCCAGTGGCCTCAATCACTAGGTCGAACTTGCCGGATATCTCGTCGTGAGCCGCGTCGACGTACACAGCCCCTATCTGCTGAGCCAGCTTCGCCTTCAAGCTATCAGGCGGGCGCGTCGCGGTCACTGTCACAGCTAAGCCGCGGAGCCTTAGCAACATCGCCGCCAATAGCCCGATGGGCCCCGCGCCGAGCACCAAAGCCCTCTGAGGCAGTCGGCTAAGCCTCGCCTGGTAGAGGTTCAGCCCCAGCTCCACCCCCTTCTCCACCACCGACAGCGGCTCCGTGAGCACAGCCACGTCAACCACCTCAGGTGGGACTTTCACTAGATACCTTGCGTCTGAGATGGAGTACTCCGCGGCGTGGCCGTGGAGGCCCCATATGCCGTGCTCTAGGTATTTTCCAAAGGGGCAGTAGTCCACCGGCAAGTCGCAGTTTAGGGGGCGCCTCACCGTCGGCACCACGACGTCGCCAGGCGAGACGTTGTCCACCCCGGCCCCCACGTCGGCTACCTCCGCCAGCGCCTCGTGGCCGAGAATTAAGAAGTCGCTACCCTCCGGCGCCTTGCCGTACCTCCCCTCGATAATCTCCTTATCGGTCCCGCACACCCCCACTGCAAGCGGGCGCAGAAGGGCCTCCCCAGCCTTGGGCACCGGCTTCGGCACCTCCCTCAGCCTCAGCGACTCCGGCACCCCGGGCACCGCAGTGACCGCCTTCATATCACCAAGTCCCCCTCACAACCCACACGGGCTCCTCGGTCGGCTCCACCTCCCTCGGCTCCGCCTTGTACCGCTCCAACACCTTCTCGTTGACCGTCACCCCGATGCCGGGGCCTCTCGGCACCTCCACCGCCCCCTCGCTCACGTGGAAGGGGTTTCCGATCAAGTCCCTCTTCCACTGGGGCCAGAAGTCGTAGAAAGACTCCAGTCTGTAGAGAGTAGGCGTCACGGCGGAGAGCTGCACCTCAACTGCGAACTGCACGGGGCCGTAGGCGTTGTGGTAAGACACCTCCACGCTGAAGGCCTCCGCCAGGGTAGACACCTTGAGGCTCCCGGTGACTCCGCCGATGTTGCAGGCATCTGGCTGAATTACGTCTACAAGCCCCTCTCTGAGGTACTGCAACGCCTCCTTCACCCCGATGAGCCGCTCCCCCATGGCCACTCTCAACCTGGTGAGGCTCCTGTACTTCCTATAGCCCTCGATATCTTCGTGGTGCACAGGCTCCTCCATGAAATACGGCGAGTATTTCTCCAGCCTCTTGGCGATGTCCACCGCGGCGTTGGCGTCGAACCGGCCGTGGTGCTCAATTAAGATATCCACCCCGTCCCCAACGGCATCCCTCACGGCGGCCACTATGGCCTCTGCCCTCTTCAACGCCTGTGGAGTTATAGAGATGAAGCTGTCTGTAAAGGGGTCGAATTTCAGAGCGTCGTATCCCATGGCGACTACCCTCCGGGCCTTCTCGGCGAAGCACTCCGGGTCTCTGCATCCGCCGTACCAGCCGTTGGCGTACACCCTCACCCGCCTCCTCAAGGCGCCGCCGAGCAGGTCGTGTAGGGGGGCTCCGAACTCCCTTGCCTTCAAATCCCATAGAGCCATGTCAATTGCGCTCAGCGCCGTGGCGCTCTCAAACGACCTAGAGGCGAAGAAATCCTGCCTATACCATTCCCTATGCGCCGGGAGTACGTCGTGGTAGTCCCTCCCTACGAATAATCTGGCGACTTGTTTAACAGCGGAGTAGACTGGGAGCACTCTAAGCGTGGGAACCGCCTCTCCGTACGCCACGGCTCCGTTTTTCGTCACAACTCTTACTAGGATTGAGAAGGATGCCCACCTGGCGTCTATATCTTGTTCGTAGAGGACAACCGGCTCGATTTCAGAAATCTCCCCCATAAATAATATACAGTTTAACAGTTTAAATATTTAATATGATCAAGTAGTCCTATGGAGATCGTCGTTCCGGTGGTCACCCCTTATAGAGGCGGGCGGGTGGACGTAGACGCCTACTCCCAGTTTATTAAACACCTCCTGGGTAGAGGCGTCACTGCTGTCTACGTCGCGGGGACAACGGGTCTGGGGCCGGCCTTGAGGCGTGAGGAGAGGGTGGCGTTGCTGGAGGCCGCCGCCTCTACGACGAAGAACGTGATTTTCAACGTCTCCTCTCTGCAGTATGAGGATGTGGTAGGCGCCGTTCGGGAGGCGAATAGGCTTGACATCATCGCCGTGGCCTCCACGGCTCCCTTCTATTTCCCCAGCGTCACGCCGAGGCAGGTTGTGAAGTACTTCAGAGATATTTGCCAAAAGTCGTCGCACCCACTTTACCTCTACAACATCCCCTCCGCCGTGGGCAGAGACGTAGATGTGAAGACCGTGGGCGAGGTTGGGTGCATCGCCGGGGTGAAGGACACCGTGGAGGAGATTGCCCACACAGTGAGGTACAAAAAGGCGTTGCCAAACGCCAAGGTTTACAACGGCTCAAATTCTCTAATACTCGCCTCGTTTGTCTACGGCCTAGACGGCGTGGTGGTGTCGGCGGCTAACTACCTTCCGGAGGTAGTGGCTTCTATAAGAGAGGCTGTGAAGGCTGGGGAGTTGGAAAAGGCGGCTAGGCTCCAGTGGGCTTTAGACGAGTTGCAGATGTTGGCTAGGGACTTCGGCGGCTTGCCGGCTATTTACGAATTCATCCGCGAATTCCAGGGCTTCGACCTGGGGGGTCCTAAGCCGCCGATTTACCCCCTAGATGAGGAGGAGAGGGCGGCGCTTATCCAGAGGCTCAGGGCTCTCCGGGAGCGGCTGAAGCTGTGACCTGGATAGCCGCGCTGGGGGAGCCTCTTATAGAGCTAAACGCGTTGACTAGGGGGCCTCTTCGATATGTGCAGTATTTTGAGAAGCACGTGGCGGGGTCTGAGGCCAATTTCTGCATAGCCGCCGTGATGTTCGGCGCCAGGTGTAGCCTAGTGGCCCGCGTCGGCGACGACGAGTTTGGGCGCAACGTAGTTGAGTACTTGAGAGGCCGAGGCGTCGACGTTTCACACATCAAGTTCGACAATGCTCCTACCGGCGTGTTTTTCGTCCAGAGGCACTACCCCGTGCCGGGTAGGTCTGTCATGTTTTACTACAGAAGGGGTAGCGCCGGCAGTAGACTCTCGCCTGTGGATGTAGACGAGGCTCTTATCAAGGCGGTGGACGCGGTGCACTCCACGGGGATTACTCTAGCCATTAGCGATTCGGCGCGGGAGGCTGTCCACAAAGCCTTCGAAATAGCCAAGAGGACTACATTCGACACAAATATAAGGCCGGCGCTGTGGCGGAATTTAGAAGAGGCAAGAGTCGCTGTGCTTGACGTGCTGAGGCGTGGAGTAGAGGTTTTGATTACCGACCCAGACGACACGGAGGTGGTGCTGGGCGTTAGGGAGCCGGAGGAGGCCTACAGGAGGTACAGAGAGTTGGGGGTTGAGGTTCTTCTATACAAGATGGGCGCCAGGGGGGCGTACGTCTTCCGCGGAGATGAGAAGTACTTCAAACCGGCGTATTCCGTACCCGTGGAGGATCCCACGGGCGCGGGCGACGCCATGGCCGGCGTATTCACCGCGATGTATCTCTCTGGAGCTGAGCTGGAGAAGGCGCTGGCGTACGCAGTGGCCTCCTCCGCCCTTGTGGTTACTGTGAGGGGGGACAACGAGGCCATTCCAGACGTGAAGGACGCGGAGGCTCTGCTCAGGGCGCTATGAGGAGCGCGTTGCTGAGCAACGGCAGGCTGGCTGTGTTGCTTGACGGCAGTTTCTACATTGCCGATCTCTACTACCCACACGTCGGCAGGTACAACCACAGCTTCGGCGGGCGTTTCAAAACTGGGCTTTGGCACAACGGCAAGTTCACTTGGCTGGAGTCAATTCCCAAGAGGATAGAGATGGATGGCCTCACCGCGAGGATGAGGCTGTGGTGGGACGGGCTAGAGGTGGAGTTTTTCGACTTCGTCGACTTTAATCTCGATGTGTACATAAGGAGGGTAAGCATCAAGGGCGAGGGCTACGTGAGGGTTATCTTCTACCACGATTTTAGAATAATGGAGGCCCCCCAGGCGGACACCGCCTTCTACCACCCCGAGGCAGACGCCGTGGTGCACTACAAAGACAGGTTCTGGTTCCTAGCGGGGGCCAGCCACCCCATATACGAGTACAACGTGGGGAGGAGGGACTTCGGCACCGTGCTGAGAGACTGCGAAGACGGGACTCTGGAAAAGACGCCCATAGCACAGGGCTCGGTGGACTCGGCAATTTCCATAGCCTACCCCAACTTCTACTACTGGATAGCCGCCGGCCAGAGCCTAAGCGACGTCTTGAAAATACACAAAGCAGTCAAGACCAACCCGACATACTACGAGAAAAGAAGCGTTGGGTATTGGAAAGCGGTGACGACGCCGTATGACGATAGGCTGGAGGCCCAGTCTATAGCAGTGTTGCTGGGACACATCAGCGAAAACGGGGGCGTCGTCGCCTCCCTCGACTCCGACATCTTGAAATTTAACCTAGATACCTACGCCTACGTGTGGCCCCGCGACGCGTCTATAGTAGCCATGGCTCTTGACGAATACGGCTTCCACGCCGTGACGAGGAGAAGTTTTGAATTTATGCTCAGGCATGTGGGGCCCGAGGGCTACCTCTTCCAGAAGTACAACGTAGACGGGACGTGGGGCTCCACCTGGCACCCGTGGACGGCGGCGGGTAAAAACTCTCTAAATATACAGGAGGACGAGACAGCCATATTCATTTACGCCCTGTGGAGACATATCGAGAAGGCAAAAGACTTCGACCTCTTGAAAAAGGCGTACCCAGCTATCAAAGCCGCCGCCGACTTCATGGCTAATTTCCGAGACAGAGAGCTGGGGCTACCCCTCCAGAGTTTTGACCTCTGGGAGGAGAGACTTGGGATCCACCTCTACACCACGGCCGCGGTATACGCCGCGCTGAAGGCCGCCGGTAAGCTGGCTATGATGCTCGGCGAGGAGGAGGACGCCTTCACCTGGCTAGCCGCGGCGCATACAGTAAAAGAAGCCGTCTCTAGGTACATGTTCGACGAGAAGCTGGGGAGGTTTGTCAGAAGCGTCAAAATTGAGGATGGCAAGGTGGTGGAGGTGGACAAGGTAGTAGACGCCAGTATGATAGGCGTGGCTCTCTTCGAGATGTTCGAGCCCAGCGATCCCCGCGTGGTGAATACAGTAAAGACAATTGAGGAGAGGCTCTGGGTGCCGAAGGTAGGAGGCCTGGCGAGGTACGAGGGCGACATCTACCAGAGAGTGCCGGGAGACTACGGCCAAATTCCGGGAAACCCCTGGATAATAACAACGCTGTGGCTAGCTGAGTACTACGCAATTCTTGGAAACATAGCGAAGGCCACCTCGTTAGTCAAGTGGGTGGAGGCCGTATCGCCGCCCAACTACCTGCTACCAGAACAACTAAACCCCTTCGACGGTAGCCCGGTGTCCGTTCAGCCCCTTGCGTGGAGCCACGCAGAGTACCTACTCGCCAAGTCACTCCTCAAAAAAGCCGAGGCACGGAAACAATAACGAAGGCCAGGACGTGGCCATAAAGAGGGTCGTCTCTCTCCGGAACCTACCCGTCCACTGGTACCGGGGGGTAGATATTAGGCGGATGTTTATAGAGCTTAGGGAGGGGGGCGTGGCGGCTTTGAAAAAATTTATCGAGGCTGTCGATGGGTATGTTTAGGTGGTTAGAGCTGGGGGGCGAGGAGAGGCGGCACGTGGTTGAAATTTTGAGAAGAGAGCTGGAGGGCGATGCTTGTATTGCATTCGCCTTTGTCTTTGGTAGCTTTGTCGAGGGAGGGCCTTTTAGAGATGTGGACGTCGGCATCTACTTGAGGAAATCTCTCGACGTGCTTGAGGCTTATGCATACGCGGAGGAGCTCTCGGCGAGGCTCTCCAAGGCCGTTGCCCTGCCTGTCGACGTCGTTGTGCTGAACTTCGCCCCCAGCTGGCTGAGGAGGAGGGCGCTGAGGGGGCTGGAGCTGTTTGTAAAAGACGAGCTTCTCTGGGCCGCCGTGTGGGCCAGCGCCGTAGACGAAGAGGAGGGCCTCCGACTCTATACGGAATAGGACAGCGTCCACGGACGAGTCCTCCCGCTCCTTCCCCAGCTTCTGACGCTATTGCGTCCGATGCCGGGTAGCCTCGCGCCAGTTCCTACGGCGTGTTTAACGGCGCGATGTAGGCTAGTTGCCGGCTGTGTATGCACCTACCACCTTTTTCACATCTTCTACATATTGGCGGACTTTTTCCAGCTCTACCTTGAGCTCCTCGATGTCCACTACGCCTTCGTAAAAAGCCTCTCCATGCAGGATTTTATACCTAGCCATGTATCTATCTCTCAAACCCAGATCTCTAACCACGGGTGCCCCTTCTACAGCTCTCTCAACATCGCCCTCCTCTCGTAGAGGCTCATCGGCACCTTCCCCGCTAACGCCAGAATCAACGCGTTTGTAGCCTGCACAACCGCGTCCCACGCCTTCTCGGCGGCGTCTCTCATCAAGATTCTATCCCCCTTAGCCACAGCCTCGCCGAACTCCCCCTCCGCGGCCCGCGCGAAGGCTTCGGCGTCTTCAATAAACTCCCTGATCTGATCCGCAACTCCCAACTGCACGCCACACCCCCCACTTCAGGTATAAAATCTTAACACCTAGGCCCCAGCCTCTTTTAGATGCGGCGCCTCGGACCTGCCCGGCAGTTCACCGCCATCCGCCGAAGGTAAGGCCTCTTAGCCGTAGCTTCACACAGGGGGTGATGTTTTTAAGCATCTCTGAGATGTGTGTCATGTCTAATCTCGCCGTAGGTATATTGGTGACGCGGTGGGGTTATGAGGGAGGAGGCTCTTGTCTGGTTTAGAGAGGCCGTTAGGGACTGCCTAACGGCGAAGATGTTGCTTGAGGCTGGTGTTTTCCACTCAAGCGCCTTTTTCTCACACCAGGCGGCGGAAAAGGCTTTGAAGTCTCTTTTCTTCGTGCTGGCTAGGAAAGAGCCGCCTAAGCGGCACAACCTCCTAGAGCTGTACAGAGAGCTTAGGCACTACGGGGTAGAGCTCTCCCCCCAGCTAGTGGAGGGCCTCGCCGTGGTGACTAAGTACTACGCCACCTCCCGCTACCCAGACGCCGCAGGCGGTCCTCCCTCTGAGCTCTTCACGAAGAGAGAGGCTGAATACGCCCTTGAGGTTGCGAGAGAGTTGATAAGGCTGGCGTCTCTGACTTATGGAGAAGAGGGTTGTTGACGCGATCCAGAGGTTTGTTGAAGAGCTGAGGAGGGAGGGCATCGAGGTTGTGGCAGTCTACCTCTTCGGCTCCTGGGCGCGGGGGGACTGGCTTGTCGACAGCGACGTGGATTTGGTAATTGTGTCACCCCACTTCAGAGGCGTGCCCTGGCTCAAGAGGCTGGAGATGCTGGCTAGGATAGAGGCGCGGCTCGACCTTCCGTTGAGTCTAGACGTGTTACCCTACACGCCGGAGGAGTTGGAAAAAGCCAAATCCGCCGTCTTAAGAGACGCCTCGCGTTACTGGAGGCGTGTAGTATAGCTAAAAACGCCGCGCCGGAGGCCACAGAGTGGACCTCGGCGGCGCTCGGCGAGGTGAGAAAGGCGCAACGCGGCGGCGCCGAGCAGGCTCGGGGCGCGCGGCGCACTAGCCTAGGACCGCCTCTCCTATCTTTTCGAAGCGGTAGTTGAGCCTCCACACCATTCTCCAGCCTACGAGGTACACGCCGTCCTCGGTGAAGAAGGCTCTTTCTGCTGGGAGGTCCAGATCTGCCTTAACTGCGAGCCCCCTTCCCACCTCGATGAAGAGAGTTCTAAGCCTCCCGTGATGGCCGACGTATGGTATGAAGGCAAGCCTCGTGGAGGGGTCGTAGGCAAAGGCGTGGTGGTCTTGGAAAACAGGCGTGTACGCATTGGCTATTGTGAGGTTAGACGTCTCGCGCGGCGCCGCCGGGTTTGACACGTCGAATAGGGCGATTTTGACGCCGCGCTCGTGGAGGCCCACCCCTAGCAACAGCCCCTCCCCCACCGGGTGGAGGTATTCCGAGAAGCCCGGGGTCTTGAGGTAGCCCAGCACCTTCGGCCTCGCCGGGTCGGCCAAGTCAACGGCGTAGAGGGGGTCCACCTGTCTAAAGGTTATTAGGTACATCACGTTCCCCACCAGCCTCGCCGCGTATATCCTCTCCCCCGGCGCCAGGCCCTCGACAGAGCCCACAAGCCTCCCCCCTCTGTCGAAGACGTAGACGGCGTTTACCGGCTCGCCCTCTGTGAAGTAGAGGCGGGGCTCGGGGGGACATCTGACGACCACCCTCGCCGGCGTCTGGGTAATGTCTATGACGGGGCACCCCACCGCCCGCCACACATACCCCACGTAGAAGCGGATGGGAGACGCCGTGGTGGCCACGGCAAAGCCGCCTTCAAACTCCTCTACTGCAAACTGATCCAGCACCTTCCCAGGCGCCTCGGCCACCGCCTTGAGCCTCAGGTACGGCCCCTCGCCCTCAAATACGTAGATCCTAGTGGCCGTGGTGATATTCGCCCTATTCAAGATGTGGACGACGTCTGTGCCGTTATTCAGCAACTCCATTATGGAGAGGTATAGGAGGAGTGGGTTCGTTCTGTCCAGCCTCTTCTTGACGTCGTCTGGCAAGAGGCCCCATGCGGCGTTGACCGCCTTGGCCAGGTAGTCCGGCAGGCCGAGGGGGGTGATTACGTATAGGCGGTTGCCCCTCATGTACACCCTGGGCGTGGAGCCGGCGACGTAGACAGAGGCGTTGAATTGGAGGCTTCTCAAATCCACCCCGGCGATCACCAGCACCGCCGGCGGCGCTCCGAGGGCGAGCACCGGGGCCTCCTCGACGACGCGGCCGTTGATCTCCACCCTGGCGGGGGACTGGGCGACCATGTACACCGCGCCGTCGCTCATCCTCGCCGCCGCCGGCCAGCCCGACAGGTTGTACACAGCGAGGCGGGAGCCGCTCCCAAGATCGTACACGTAGAGGACTGTGTAGCCCCTCGTCTCTCCATACACCAGCGCCCTCCCGCCCCAGACAAATACGTGGCACCCCAGCCCTGGGCACTCCAACGTCTTCACCACACGGGGCGTCTTGTCCACCACGTAGAGCCTCCACCCCGCCGCCACGTATAGATACTCCCCGTCGAACTTCACATAGTCCTCCTCGTCGACGCCCCACACCTGGACGTTGGCCGCCGACGCCGATTTAAACACGCCAGCCGCCGCAGGCGCGGCGGTTGTTAGATAAACTGCGCGTAGATCAGCCATTATAAAGTCGCCGTGTTGCAACAGCTCCAGAGCGGCGAGTTTAACAACTGGTAGCCTCGGCGAGGCAGTTGTCTCCGCCGCACCCCCCTCGACATGTATCTTAACCGCGAAGAGAAGCGCCAGCGCCAGTATTGTCAGCGCCAGGGCCGCAAGCTGGCGAAGCACGGAAATACACCCCTCTTAGCTTATATCCCTAATGTACTGGGAGTACATCCCGAGCGGCTGGGCGTTAAACAATTTACACAAAGCCTGGAAAAACATAGTGAAGTCTCTTACCCAGCTATAGTGCTGGCTTCTCCGATGATAATATATTCTCTTATTTTGTCTACAATAGATTTTATGAATATTTATGTAGCATATTTAAAGAGTTGTTTGTTGTGTTTCATATGGTGTTTGCAAAAAACCCGATAGATCGCCTCCGTGAACGCGGTTTTGATGTCGGCGACGTGGGGGATGCCCTGCGTCTTGCTATTATAGCTGAGCTAGACGCCATCAGCCTGTATCTACAGCTCGCTAGATATGCAGAAGACGAGAGGGTGCGCAGAGTTTTTCAAGACGTGGCAAACGAGGAGAGGACGCACTTCGGCGAATTCCTCGCCCTCCTCAAGGAGTACGACCCCCAGCTAGCCGGGGAGCTGGAGGCGGGGGCGAAGGAGGTGCGGGAGCTGGCTGGCGTGGGGGCCGGCGAGGGTAGAGATCCGCCTAGCAACGGCGGATGGATCAGCCAGCTGGCTAGACAGGTGGCCGACGCCGCCGCCGCGGCGAGGCGGTTTAGGAAAGTGCTCGCTACCTACAACGTGGGACGCGGCGCCGAGGCTGTGGCCTTTGAAGTGCTGACGAGGGAGGGCAAAGCCGAGAGGAGGATCACGCCATTGAGGGAGCTGAAAATTAGGTTCACCGTGTCGCAACAGCAAGTCGACCTCGCGCTGTCCAGGGGGGCACCTGTGGAATCTGTCGAGGCTGATAAGGCCGCCGTCAAGCTGGCGTATGAAGAAGACGCCGCGGTGCTCGGCGATCTTCTTAAAAGCGGAGATGTAGTAGAGATCTCCAGCTGGGACAGGCCGGGGTCTGCTGTGCAGGAGGTGGCTAAGGCAGTGGCTGAGTTGTACAGGAGATACGCCCCCGAGCCCTATGTCCTGTTCGTAAGCCCCGGGAGGTTCGCAAAGCTGGTAGCTGTAGAGGAGAAGACGGGGGTTATGGAGCTCACACGGGTAAAGACCTTGGTGAGGGACGTGGTGGCGTTGCCACAGCTCGGCGACGACGATGCTCTGCTCATGTCTATCCACCCCTCCGTGGCCGACATAGCTGTGGGTGTCGACGCCGAGGTCATATACCTAGGCCCGGAGGAGGGGGGACACGGCTTTCTACTACGCGAGACATTCGCCGTGAGGGTGAAGAACCCCGCCAGCGTCTTGGCGCTACGGGTAGGTGGGTAGTTTTTCTCTAAACTTTATAGGTATGTAGTTACTACATACCTATGTTGTTTAGAGACAGGCCCGCGGAGCGGCTGGAGGAGCTTTTCGACAGAGAGGTAGAGGTGAGGCGGCTGGTGGAGGCGGTGGGCGGCAGGGCTCTTACCCTGGTGCTGGGGATGAGGCGGGTGGGGAAGACTTCGGTGGTTAAGGCGGCGACTTACGGCCGCCTGCGGGTGTACATAGACGCGAGGGTGTTTGAGGAGAGGCCCTACATATCCTACGACGACTTTCTAAACGCGCTGAGGGACGAGCTTAGGCGGCTCCTGCCTCTGCACAAGAGGCTGGCCGAGCTCATGGCGAGGGTCAGGGGCGTGTCCGTGGCTGGCGTCGACGTCAGGTTTGAAGTGGGGCGGAACGCGCCGCGGCTCGCCGAGTTGCTGGAGGCTTTTGACCAGTGGGCTGGGGAGAGGGGGGAGAGGCTGATCTTCATAATCGACGAGGCGCAGGAGCTGGTTAAGCTCAGGGGCAGGACTCTGCTCCCGGTGCTGGGCTACGCCTACGACCACCTCCGCAACGTTGCCATGGTGTTCACAGGCTCCAAAGCCGGGCTGTTGCTGAGGTTTCTCCGGCTGGAGGACCCCCGGAGCCCCCTCTTCGGGAGGTACGCCGAGAGGATTGACATCGGCCCCTTTCCGCCGGAGCTCTCGGCGAGGTTTCTAGAGGAGGGGTTTAGACAGGCGGGTGCGGAGATCGGGAGAGACCTCGTCGAGAGGGCCGTGGAGCTCCTCGACGGGGTGGTGGGCTGGCTGGCGTACTTCGGCCTCAGAGCCTTGAAAAACCCCGGGACGGCGCTTGACGAGACTGTGGAGTACGCCAAGAGGCTGGCGGCATCGGAGTTCTGCCACTTCGTCCAGTACACGGGCTCGCGGAGGTACATCCACGTGGCTAAGGTCTGCAGACAAGGGGCCAGGTGGTCCGACGTGAAGCGCTACCTCACCGCCGCGGAGGGCCGGGAGGTCTCAGACCCCGAGGTCACCAAGTTGCTCACCAACCTGGTGAACTACGGCTTCTTGGAGAAAAGAGGCGATTTATACGTAGTGGCGGACCCCGCCCTCAGGCTGGCCCTGGGGGACCTGCGTTGCTAGCGCTCCCCCTTTAAGATGTGCTGGAGGTGGCTAAGCAACTCCATGGGCACCACGATCTTAGTCGACGGGGAGGAGGCCATGTTCTTCAGCGCCTCGAGGTACTGGAGCAACAGGGCGTTCGGCCCCAGCTTAGAGGCGGCTTCGTTAAGCAACTCAAGCGCCTTCGCCTGGCCCTCTGCTCTGAGGATAGCCGCCTGGCGCTCCCCCTCCGCCTGGAGGATGGCGGCCTGCTTCTGGCCCTCCGCCCTTAGAATAGCCGCCTGCTTCTCGCCGTCTGCCTGGGCGATCATAGCCCTCCTCTCCCTCTCGGCGGCTATCTGCTTCACCATCGCCGACTGCACCGTCGACGGCGGGATGATCTCCCTAATCTCCACCGCAGTCACCTTCACCCCCCACCTCGCCGTGACCTCGTCCAGCTTCGCCCTGAGCACGGAGTTGATGTACTCCCTCTTGGCGAGGACCTCGTCCAGCTCTATGTCGCCCACCACGGCTCTAAGCGTCGTCGTGGCTATCCCCACGGCCGCCTGCTTAAAATTCTGCACCTGTGTGATAACCTTCTCCGGGTCCACCACCTTTAGGTATATGAGGAGGTCGATGTCCACCGGCGCGTTGTCCTTAGTGATGCACGTCTGCTTCGTCACGTCGATGACCTGCTCTCTGAGGTCCACGGGGTAGGCCTGGTCTACGACGGGGATTAGGAACACCAGCCCGGGCCCCCTCAGCCCGACAAGGCGCCCGAGGCGGAAGACCACCAGCCTCATAAACTCCGGCACCACGCGTATGGAGGTGGCGACGACGGCGATCACGACGACGGCAATCAACAGCGCCGCGATGCCCCAGACAATCTCCGCCTGCAGTAGCATATTGAGCTATTTCACCACTTTTTTAACTTTAAGGGTGAGGCCCTCCACCTCCACCACAACCACCTCCGCCCCCCTCTCCACGGCCTCGTCAGACACAGCCGTCCACTCCTCCCCGGCCACGTACACAACCCCCGGCCGCCCCGGCC
>NZ_JBMFKV010000025.1:0-17792 GCF_049971835.1 Pyrobaculum sp. | reverse complement strand
TCTGGCGAAGCGGTTGCCGATGGCGATCCTCAGCTTCTGTATGTCGTCCCTGGCAGAGATGACGTCGAACACCGCGTCGGCGGCCATCGCCAGCTCCTCCACGTACGCCCTGCCGAACGCCCTGCTGAGCAACTTCAGCGCCTCCTCCACAGTGATGGCCTCCGGCGTGCCCCTCGCCCTACGCATAGCCACACCTCTCCAACAGCTCCTTAATCACGTCGGAGTATGTGATCACGCCGCCCCGCTCCATAACCATCTTCGCCTTGAGCTTGCTCAGCATGTCCTTCACCTCCGCCGACACATACACGTACGTAGTCTTCCTGTCCCGGCCCATGACACAACAAACACAACGAACAATATAAACATAACGCGCATAAAAAACACCACACACACAACATTCAACTCTCCCTCTGGATTTCCGCCATTTAATTGCCTACTTAAAAAATATACGTTTCTACTGTTTCCTGTGAATTTGTCCACCGTTAGACCCCCTTCCCCGCGGGAAAAACGTCACGCTTTCGCGTCACGCCATTGTTCTACGGAGGCGTCACTCTTTACATATTTGGCTCTCGGTTTTCTGGCACGGCGCGCCGAGTTTTTCAGCATGACATAGGCTGACACAAAGCGAGTTCCGAGAAGCTCGGCATGACGTGGATATATCTACACCCCTCTTGCTATTTACATACTTCGTCATTTATATGTGCAACCCGACGTGGAGTTCGGCGTCTCGCTAAGCGTGACACGCGCTTTGTCAGCGTCTCCTCTTTAAACATGTAAAGAGGAAATACGCTCTAAATCTGTAAAGAGGCCACGCCGATACGTCGCGCGTCACGCTTTTCCCTTCGACGTGAGACACGTCGTGTAGAAAAAAGTAAATCTAGATGTTTACCGAAGCTCGACGGCTCTTAGATATTTATATGGCGCGCCGAGTGTCCGGAAACCCGCTTTATGTCATGCCATGTCACGCTGAGAAATTCGGCGCGCTTTGCAGGAAAAGCGTGTAGAAACTTTGTAAACTTGACACACAGCGGAGATGCAAAGCATGACGCGAAAGCGTGACACTTTTCTCGCGGACGAGGGGTTTTAACGTTGTGCAAGTTTTTCAGAGGACAGTTGAACGTCGATTCGGCGTTGAGTTAAACTTAAAAATCATGAAAAGTTTGGTGGTTATGTCAAACATAGAAAACAAATTGAGGCGGCAGACGACGTATGTGAAAGTAACGATCGACTCCGATAGATTGCTGGAGCTCACCGCCGTGTGGTCGAGGATCAAGAAGCAAGAGGTTATCGAGATGTTGGCCAGATGCCCGACGTGCAACGTGTTACTGTTACATGTGGATCGTGGAGTAGCGCGCTGTCCGCAGTGCGGTAGGCGCTACATCCTCACCGAGTCATGAGCCGCGACGATGCATCGCTTGTAAGGAGGCTGATCTATGGCGGCTACAACATAATCCCGGTTGCTCAAGACAAGCGACCAGTTGGGCTGGACAAGTACGAGGATCTGTACGACGAGTGGAATCCCGAGAGATGCATCCTCGCCATCGAGAAGGCGAGCAAAAAAGCCACTGGGTACGCTCTGCTGGGGAGGATCAACCCGAAGTACCCGGAGAAGATACTAATTATACTAGACGAAGACGCTCCTGGCACAGTCGACGCGAAGCTGGCGGAGGCGGGGGTGCAACTGCCGCGGACGTGGATCTGGAGGACGGGGCCGCGGTGCCCCGTATGTACGCTCGACAACCTTGATCCAAAACACGGGATTAAGTGCACTGGCAACGAGTGCACCTGCGAGAGGGGGCACAGGTTCCCGCTTGTCCCTGGCAACCGTGGTAGAGCTAGAGCGTTTCTTATAGACGCCTCAATTGCGCCTAGGGAGGGCGTCTTGAAGCTACTCCCAGTGCCGAACCTCGGGTACGCGGCTGAGATCAGGATAAGGGGGTACCAGCTGATACCGCCATCGCTACACCCATCTGGCGCCCGCTACGAGTGGGAGGTGTCGCCAGACGATATGCCAGAGCCAGCAGAGCTCGACGCAGAGACGTGGAGGCGCTTCCTGGAGGCCCTCGGCTACAGAGAGGGGGAGAAGAAGAGGGAGGGGGACGTGGGGGAGGTTGGGGGTCTGGGGGTGCGCCACTGCGAGCAGTTGCGTGTTCTAACTGACGCTCAGATAGACGAGATTATAAATGTTATCAAGTCTCTGTACGTCCCTGGCTACCGGGACTACGTCCTCTTCGCCACACTTTCGCTAATGTGGCGCGCATGCGTCGACGCGGAGAGCGCGAAGCGCTTTGTGGAGCGTCTCACTGAGTGGGCGGAGAGGCAGTACAGCGACGAGAACAGAAAGAAGAACCTCGACACGTGGCGCTGGGTCTTCACAGCAAGTGGCGAGAAGAGGAGGTGGGGGAGGAAGCGCTTCACCGAAGTCGCCGCCTCCGTCATGCAGAGCGTGGAGAAGATCGGCGAGTTTGAGGCTAGGGCCAAGGCTCTGGATCTCCTCCACCAGATCCTGCAGGTGATGGGTGTGAAGCCCAAGAGAGCGCTCCTCATCACCTACGACTTCCGCTTCGACAGGGAGAACGCCATTAAGTACATCGCCAACGATCCCACGTGGGGTCTGGCGTATATGGTCAAGAGACTGCCAGGCGAAAGGAAGCTGGCGGCGCTCGCCAGGCAGGAGGCGGCTAGGCAGTGCGCCGCTGAGGGGGGGTGCGACAGGGGGAGGATCTCCGAAATCGCCGAGTCGCTCCTGGCGGATCAGAAGTGGGTGGAAGAGGCGCAGAGGAGGCTCACGACGTATGGCTACAAGCTGATAACATCCGGCTGGTACGTCAGCAGGGTGGCGAGGTACATAGACGCTACGACTGGGATGGCGTACTACAACATCAAGCTGTGCCACAGGAGGAGGAGGCACTGCAAGAAGCTGAGGTGGATATCTGAGCTGGACGTGGGGAGGGCGATCCGCCACATCACCTCGTCGATATACACCGAGGAGGAGCTGGCGCGGATCATAGACGCCATAGCTACCGAAATGACTGGGGGGAGGGAGGTGGAGCGCTACGTCGTGTCTGGAATTGTGCACGAAGACGGGCGGGTGAAGCTCGTGGCGCGGGGGCCCATGGCGCGGCACTTCAGACAGCTGGTGAAGGCCGAGGGCGATCCCAAGGCGTTTCTGGAGTTTATGAAGCTCTTCTACGGCGACAGCTCAAAGGCGTGGCTGGCCTACACCCTTGGCATGTTCCAGGCGTTCAACTTCCTGCGGAAGCAGTTCCACCTCCGCAACCTGCTTTTGATTCTTGCAGGCGAGCCGCAGACCGGGAAGTCTGAGATAGCGAGAACCGTGGTGAAGTACATCTACGGTATGGAGAAGAACGAGAAGTCAGCCGCTGTGCTGTACCAGCCGACGAGGATTGGCCGCGCCGTGATGAACACGACTCTGCCCCTCGCGGTGCAGGAGGCGAAGACCTTCGCGACGTCGCCTAACGTGGCCGATACAATAAAGAACATAGCGACCGAGCTGACTGCGTGGGAGGTGGCCACGGCTGGCACAAGGACCGTGGCCTTCCCCGCGTACTCAGGCCTCATAATCACGGCGCAGACTGTGAGGATTACCGATCCAGGCGTGGCGGCGCGCGTCTATTTGCTACAGTTCTCCCGCTCCGAGGTGATACCGCCAGAGCGCGTGAGAGACTTCCAGCGGTGGCGGGAGGCCCGCGCCAGAGATCTCCTGTCGTTCGGAAGGCTGTATCTAGAGATCGCGGTGAAGGAGTGGGACAAAGTGAAGGACATAATCCTCCAGGGGGACTACGTCAAGGCGGCCGTGGAGTACATGAGGTACATCGTTGGGAAGCTGGGCGGCTCGGTGCCGGAGGTGGATCCCCAGGAGCACCAGCAGGCCGAGGAGCAGTACGTAGACGAGGTGGAGGCCTTGGTGGAGCTGATCGCGCAGGAGGCGAAGAGGCACTGCTCGGCTGAGAAGATGCTGAGGGACTGCGTGGCCGAGTTGCTGTTGCGCGACATGCTCATCGACGTCGGCGTAAAGTGTCTAGAATGCACCCAGCAACTGGATGGCGAAGTGGTTATCACCTCCTCGGCGCTCCACAAGCTGAGGGAGTCGACCAACTTGAAGAACCTCGCCGAGAAGCTCAACGAGCGGTTCGGAGAGAGCGGATGCACAGCGGAGTACAAGAGGAAGGAGAGGTACAGGTACGTAGGCGTGCCGATGCACTGCTTCGTGAGGCTCTTCGAGCCCTAAACCCTCTGCCTGATTTTTTCCAGGATCTTCTTCGCCTCCTCCTTCACCTTCTCCGCGCCCATCAGCACGCCGTGCTTCTGCAGTATGTAGCGGTAGATCTTGGATCTGCTACCCAGCGAAGCCGCCAGCTTTATTAGGTAGTCCTTCCTCACGCCGAGCTCCGGGTAGGTGGCGGAGGTTCTCTCAAGCCAATCCCTGTCCACGAGCTTGGCGAGGTAGGACCACGCAACCTCGGAGATCGGGGCCCTCTCCAGCTCAAGGCCGTGCCTCAAGAGGACGTAGTCAAGCCACTTGGCTCTGGATATCCTCCCCGTCTCGTCCCCCACAAGGCGCAGAGCGGCGTCGTACTCGGCGACCCCCTCGAAGCCGGTCTTGGGGAGCGCCGCCTCCTTCTCTCTCAGCGCCTCGGCGGTCCTCACCACGGCGATCGACAGTTGCTCCGCCAGGTAGTTGTACAGCTTGCGGAGGTTGCCCCTCTCCGCGTCTGTCAGCTTCACGGCTAGCGCCTCCGCCCTCTTCTCCAGAGGCGGCGGCTGGACGCCCATCACCCCCTTCCAGAAGACCGCCCACGCGGTCTCTTTGAGAGCCCCCTTGAGGCTCCTCTGCTGCGGCTGGGGCTCGCCCAGGAGGGCCGAGATTCTGTCCATGTACTGGAGGAATATCGCCGCCGCCACCGGGGCCGCGGCGTCTCTCAGAATCGTCACCCCCTCTTTGTGGTAGGTGAGGAAGGAGTCGACGCGGAGGGGATCCGCCACCGCGGCGGCGAGGGCGCTTAGGGCCTCCCTCACCCTGTCCGCGGGGCTCTTCTCCTGCGCCACAGGGGCCTTCCTGGGATCCCTGGTTGAGGGCATGTGCGCACCTGCGGCTGGAGTTAAATATCTGCCGAGCGGCAAAGTTTTTTACCTCCGCGCGTGCTCCAGGGCGTGAAGACGCTCCCCCTCTTCGTCCTCGCGGTGATCTTGTTCATAGTCGGGGCCTCCAGCGCGGCGGTGTCCAAAACGTGCCCCTACGTAAACGCCACCACCACGACTACAGTGAGCGGCGTAGCCACCACCACTACGACGCGGATCCCCTCGCCCGGTTGCGTCTTGGCCCAGCAGGCAGTTCCCACGCTCCTCACAGTCGCCGCTATCGCTTTAACAATGATCGGCATCATATCCACGCTGAAGGAGTACTATGCTTGAGAAGGTTTTGGTTGTGCTAATCGGCACGATCCTGCCACTGCTATCCTTCGTGTCGAGGAGGTGGCTGGTTCCCGGCGTCGCTGGGGGCGCGGCGGCTGTGGCCCTCTACGCCGAGCTCTTCGGCTTCGACGAGCTGACGGTCCTAATAGGCCTCGCCACTGTGCTCTCCACCCTCTCCGAGCTGAGGAGGCTGTAGGACCTCGGCGCCAGGGCCTCCGACACCCTCTTCGCCTCCTCCTCAAGCCACTGCCTCAGCGGCTTGGCGCCTACGTAGTACTGATCGACGGAGGCCGTCACCCTCCTCACCCCCCTCGGCGCGTCTCTCCAGCCGATGAGCGCCACTGGCACCCTCCTGTACGCCGCCCAGATATCTCTGGCGTCTACCGTGTCCTCCAGAGGCGCGAGCACCACGTCGTAGTACCTCGCCTGCTTGAGGATCCTCCCGTACTCCTCCCTGTCTCTCGTTATTACAACAGCCTTCCTCGACACTAGAGAGATGTACAGAGCCTCGGCGATTTCTGTGTTCTCGCCGCCGTAGTTGCTCAGCGTAAATGTAAAAGGCACGCCGAGCGATATATATCTCCGCAGATCTGCTATGGGGATGGCGGCTGAGGAGGAGTGGTGCGCCAGCTGGGCGCCCCCCGCGTACACCGCCAGCATCTCCGGCTCCAGCCGGCACGGCCCGCCAGTTGCGCACCTCTCCACCGCGTCGTACGGCGCCATGGCGGCCACCGCCCTCTGCGCGAGAGACGGATCCCCGCCGTATAGCCTCACGACGAGCTCGTACTCCTCGGCAGATGGCTTTGGGAACTCCACAATGGTCTTGAAGCGGTTGCGCACCTCCTCCGGGAAGAGATTGACATCTACGTTGGTTGTGGCTATCAGAGCCACCCTCGCGCTGGAGCGCATGAGGCGGTCCATGTAGTGGAGGAACGCCGTCCTCGTCTTGACAACCTCGGCTGGTTGCTCCGCGCCGAACCTGTCGACGGAGGGGAAGAGCCCGTCGATTTCGTCTACGATCAGCGATATGCCCCTCTGCGCGGCGGCGGAGAGGGCCTCCCTCACAGCCGCCTCCGACTCCCCCACGTACTTCGAGAGGAACTGATCCCCCGAGAGGATCTGGTACGGCATGCCCAGCGCCTCAAGCACCATCCTCGCCATGGAGGTCTTCCCCGTGCGGGAGGCGCCAGCCAAGAGCACTGTGGCTGGCCTCCCCGTCTCGAGGGCCCCCCACACCGCGGCGTACACCTCCCTCCAGATGTCGCGTCTGTATACCAGATACTTGCCAGAGTGCCAGAACCAGACTATCCTCTCCCCCTCCCTCGGCGGGGCGCATGCGTCTGTCCTAGATGGCGAGCAGGGCCCCACCACCTCTGCAGACGGCCTCAGCACCTTGGTCCACAGCCAGACGACGCACCCGTCCACAGCCTCGCCGAGGGCTGGCGGCTCCCCCCTCCAGATGACGTAGTCGCAGATCTTCACATACGCAGAGCCGCTCCGCGGCTAAAAACTCTTTACCCTTGCCGAAGTTAAACCGCCCGCTAGATTTATAAATACGAGTAAATACGCCGACTATGGCATCAACAAAACAGATGGAGATAAGGCAAAGGTTTAGAGAAGCCGCGAAGGTATGTAAAGCGCAGGTCGCTGGCCTCCCCAAGGGCCAGCGGCTTCAGGCCTACCGCAGATGCATTGCCGAGCACCTCAGAAAGAAGTAGTCGCCTCTCCCTCCAACCTAAACTTTTTTCCCACCCTTTCCCCCTTCCTCTCGTGGACTGCGTGAAGATTCTCAGAGTTAGGAGGGGGCTCTTCGCAGTCGCCGTGCTCTCCACAGTCATGGCCCTTGCCTACGGCTCATTCTTCCTGCTGTACGGCGGTTTGGCGAACCTCGCCTCGGCGTCCATCGCGCTGGGGCTGGCGGTGGCCTCTGCGTCTAGCATGAGGCTCGTCAGCAGGGCGGCGGAGGAGGCATGTACCAGATATCTGCAGAGGTAGCGATAGCCGCCACTAGGCCGGAGTTCGCCCCGGTGCGGGAGAGCGTCTACTCCAGGTTCTTGGAGAAGTGTGTTGGGGACGTGGAGGCGAGGAGGGAGGTGTACGAGCGGGCTATCAAGCCAGCGCTCTCCCGTTGCCTCGACACGGTGGGCCAGCCCGGCGAGGGGGTGTGCGCCGAGATTACGCACTGCCTCAAGGCCGAGGCGAGGAAGGAGATCGCGTCGTGGTTCGAGGCAGGCGCCGTACCGCTGGACAAGTACTACGTCTACAAAGCCGCGGTGTCGAACATATTCAAATGCGTAGAGGCGTCCCACCCCACGTGCGACATGCACGTGCTGTACGAAGTCGCCGTGAGGCTCGGGCCCCAGTACATGGAGGCGCTCGCCAAGCTCTTGAGGCAGATCTAAAGGTTTTTCTTCCTCCTCCTGCTCTTACCTCCGTGAGCCACCCCCTCTGCAGATCTCTGGACGCCTTCCTGCGGGACGTCTGGAGCAAAGCCTCCCGCTACGGCGCTCTGATCGAGCACATGCCCATCAGGCTGTCCAAGTTCGCCACCGGGAGGCGGGTTGGCTACCTCGCCAGGTTGCTGGAGGCCGCTGGCTTCCGCATCATCAGGGGCGAGATTAGCGATGGCTTCCTGCGCCTCGGCAACAGAGGCGTCTACGCCGTGGCCCCCTTCAGCCATGTGACGGGTTTCGGGGACTTTCGCGTATTTCGCAACTACGTCTACGAGGCAGTCAGGAGCGCCGGGTACTCTCTTCCTTGCGACGTCGCCAGCCACAGAGAGGTACGCGCCATAGCCCAGGCTGGCGGTGGACGCCACGGCGGAGGTGATGAGGATGTGGGACGCCGCCATTTCTAAATGGGCGGGGAGGGCCTTGGCGTAGATCGCCTCGGCGAGCGCCGCCCAGATCACAAGCTCGGCGAGGAGAGAGGCCGCGCCGGAGAAGAACCACGGGTTTTCGTCCCTCCTGGCGAAGTAGCTCCACAAGAAGAAGACGATCCAGATCACCACGCTCCCCAAGACGCCGGGTCGGATAAATTCTTAGACTGCCTCTTCTCCATGGGCCTCTACTTCACCGGAATTGTGGCGGGGCTGTCGCTGGCCGAGGTGGGGGGCCTCCAGACCCCTCCCTGGCTCTCCGCCGCGCTCATCCCAGCCATCCTCTTCGCCCCGGCGCTCATATGCAGAGCCGTAGCCAGACGCCGTACGTCGGATTTTTAAACCGCGGAGCTACGGGAGCACATGCCCAGGAAACAGAAGCTCAAAGGCGAGACCGATATAACGAAGGTAGCTGTGATGGTGATAGTGGTGCTGGTGGTGCTAGTGGTCGGCATGTACATAGTGAACGTAATCAACTCGACTATACCAGTACGTATCGGGATCAACACGGTTACGCTGTTCCAGCTGATCGGCGTCTCGCTGATCGTGCTGGTGGCGGGCTTCATCATCTGGTACCTCAGAACGAGCCTCGGAGGCACAGTATAACCCACCCCTTTTTTCCCCTGGGGGTTCTCTCCCTAAGGTTTTATCCTCCTCTCCCCACCCCACTGCGTGTTTGGCAGGAGGGTTCTGCCCAGGCCCGAGGAGGAGTTCGTCCTCCTCAAGGACGTCTGCGCCAACCGCTGGGTCTTGGCTAGGTTTAGGCGGAGGGGGCCCCATGGCAACGAGTGGGTGGATCCGCGGAGGGGCTACGTCCTCTACACTCCTGCGTCTCCGTCGCGGACCGACGTGGTTATAGGCAACAAGAGGTACAGCGTGATTGAGGCTGTTGGGTGCGCCCCCATATTCTCCGCGGAGGACGCGTCGCGCTTCCTGCAGAACCTCGGCGTGGCTTCCGTCGCCATAGGGGACAGGGAGATAGACGTGGCGGATCCCCACGCCGCGGAGCAGCTGTACGAGTTCCTGGCCCAGGCGTACGAAGAGCGGTCGCAACGCGGGGGGAGGGTGTGGACCGCCTACAGAGGCGGGGTGAGGCTGGCCATAGCCCTCCCCAACTACGACAAGATCGCGCAGATCCTCGGCACTGTGCTGTACTCGCTGTCGAAGGCCACAGCCGTAGCGGCTAGGACCGTGGACGCCATCGCTGAGACGCAGAGGCTGGCTAGGAGGGGGCCGAGCCCGGCGCCGGGCTGGCTGTGGCCTCTAATAGCCTTCGGCATTGTGGCCATGGCGCTCTTATTCGTGTTCCACAGATGAGCTGGCTGAGGGCGGTCCTCCTGGCTGGCTTCCACTGGAGCGCTTGGCTGAACGAGCGCTCCCTCACGCCGTGTGTCAAGGAGAGTGTGGTGTACAAGTCCGACACAGCATCCTACGCGTGCGACGGCTACGAGCCCGTCTACATAGACGCCATTCCGCCAGCCTCGGTGGCGAGGGCTGTGAGCGAGCGCGCCGCGGCGTTTAGACGCCCTCTGATCTACACCTTGACGGTGTACAAAACGCCGCCGTTCGTCCCCCCGGCCAGGCCTGGCTCAAGGATATCGCCGTGGACCCTCCCCGTAGCCGCCGCCCTCCTCTCCGGCGCCGCAGAGCTGGAGGGCGTGTGGCTGTGCTGGTGGGGCGTCAGGGATGGGAGGCCCCCACAGGCTGTCTGCGTTGTGGAGAGATCTGCGCTGAGGTGGCTCCCCAGGCGCGTGGAGGATCTCGCAGTCGCGGTTGGCGAGGCGTGGGAAGAGAAGGGTTTAACCTCCTCCGCGTCTGGGGAGGCGTGAACATCCTCGCGATCGTGTCCAGGTGGCTGAGGGAGTGGCAGGCGTGTATCAACAGCGGGCGGCCCAAGACTGAGTGCGACGAGGAGCACATGGTGACGGGGTTCTACATTCCGCCAAACGGCGGCGTGGTGTGGCGGAGCGTCGAGAGGCCTCTCGACGCCTCCGAGCTCCTCTCCGCGTGCAGAGCGGTGTCTGATGTGCTGTACGACACATGCGGCTCAGAGGTGTGCAGAGCGTATGTGGTGTGCAGAGACGGCTCCGTCGTGGTGTTTGAGAGAGGCGTGCCTGGGCTATGACGGAGAGCCTCACCTCCTCGGTTAGGCTGTTCATCACGGCGCTCCTCGGCGCCGAGGGGAAGGTCTCTTCATGCGAAGTCCTGCGCACTCTCAGCGGGAAGAAGCTGACGGGGATGGGCCTAGCCGCGCTGTACCTCTTCCTCACAGCCGCCACGGGGGGCGCGCTCGTGTTCAGAACCCCGCCGCCGGACGACTACGCAGTGGTGCAAGAGGAGTCCGACTGCGTCTTCGTCGTCTCAACGCCCAGGGGCGCGGTTAGGGTGAGGGCCAGCCAGGAGGATGGCTCCGATCCCGTGCTCCCATGGAGAGTGGCGGTGGTGGTGTAGTCGGGAGGGGGCTCCTCCTGGCCAGGAGCCCCGACTCTCTCTACTACATGTGTTGCCTCTGCGAGGCGCTCCGCAGTATCATCGACGGGGTCCAGGGGTACGATGTAGGCGCCGCGGTGGGCGTGGCGAGGAAGAGGCTGAGGAGCGCCGTGAAGAAGTGCAGGAGGGGGTGGGAGAAGTACGTCCTGGGCTTCCCCTCGGTGACCCACCACATGCTGACATACCTCCTATACACCTCTGCGCATTGCGGCGGGGCAGTATGTAAAGTCGACGTGGAGAAGCTGTCGAAAATATACAGCGAGCTCTGTAGCGACTACAGAGCGATCGCTGAGAAGCTAAGGATTTAAGCCCCTTGGCGTCTGGAGGCACATGTCTGCGCCAGCCGCTCCGCAGAGGGGGGAGGAGGAGCAGAGGAGGACGGTCTTCTCGGTGAGCTCCAGGGCCGGGCTCGCCGTTGCGAGGAGCGATCCCCACGTGGCGATGCTACACACGGAGAAGTTCTACTCCGCCGGGGAGGTGGACGAGGAGCACGCGCCTAGGCTCGCGCCATTATTCGATCAGAGGAGCAACGCCGCCGCGGTGGCCCAGCTCTACTCGGCGATTAGACTGCACGCAGTGCCCTGGCCAGTGGCCAACGAGGCGTTTCTATCGGCGATGCAGTACCAGCTCGCCGTTATGGAGAGGTCCGCCAGGCCGGAGTCGCCTCCTCCCCCCGCGGACAGGCGGGACGACTTCAGGCTGTACATTAGGAAGTACACAGAGGGGGTGAAGAGCTTCGCCGACTTCGTCCTCACCGCCACTCTAGTCACCGCCTCAACGGTGGCCATGGCGCTACCGTCGAAGGTGAGGAGCAACGCCACGAACGAAGAGAGGACAGGCGTGTCGGTTCTGCAGTGAGCGCCTTCGAGGTGGCCGCTCTGGCGTGTGCGCTTTTCCTCGACCCGTGCCTGTGCAGAAAGCATTTAAGCGAGTTGCTGACATATACACATGCCCCTGTTCAAACTGCTGAAGAGGGAGGTGGAGAAGGATCTGGAGGAGGTGCCCCCAGCGGCGGCTCAGAGGAACGTGGTGTACATCGGCGGGAGGCCGTATGAAGTCATAGCTGTCCACGGCCACACCCTGGTGGTTAAGGACCTCGCCACGGGCGAGGTGAAGACGATCGCCAGGCCGCCAACGCCGTGAGGCTCCTAGCCGCCGTCTTCGCGACAGCCGCCGCCTTCGCCGCCCTCGCCATACTCGCCTACGTGGTAGACGCCGCTGGGAAGTCCCTAGCCTTCGCCACGACGTCTGTCTCAGACGCATACCAGCTGTCTGCTGGCGTTGCGTACGCCGCGTCGGTGGACAAATACGGCTTTCTGACAGTGGCGCAGTCCGGCGCCCCTGGTGGCGCCTACGCCCAGCTCGCAGTCAATCTGCCGAGCTTTCAATCCTCTTTTTGAGATACCTTTGACGTGGTACACAGATACTGCATCGCCAGTAGGCGCAGTTATTCTATACTCAGTTGTGTCTTCGTCATGTACAATTTCAATCTTGAATCCCGCCTCCATGGCGCGGTTCAGGAGCTCCTTAGCTGGAGACCAGTCCATGTCTGAGATCTTAAGCATGATGTAGTTCTCTATTGCACGCGCCACGACGTTCCACCACTTGTTTCCGTCGACTTCATCTGAGAACAATAGCGTTGTGCACAGTGTATTTAGAAACTCCGCGTCGATGCGTCTAAGTAAATCAAGCTCCTGCTCAGGTACTATAATGTAGACATCGCCACATGCGCCGATGCGGTACTTTTCAACACTTTTAAGCAGTTCATCAATTAGTTCATCAGTCGCCGCGCCGAGGTGATACATTGCCAGCTCTAGAATAGTAGATCTCACCACCACGCTCTTTTCACGCATCATCGCCAGCGCTAGCGCCTGCTTGACAAACGCGCTGTTCTGTTGTTGAACAGCTTCCGCTACCATAGTATCTCCAATTAGGGCGGGTTCTGTTGCCAGGCCCCCCGCTTGGGCCCCGGCCGCCTCCGCGGCGGCCACTTGTGTTTTCTCGTTCATGTGTGTGAGAAAACTCCAGATTTATAACAGTAACGTTCGTCAGTTGTTGATATTACCTCCGTCAGCTGGCTAATGTTGGGATACCACCGTGGCCATCGGCGGGAGGTACCTATGCTCTGGACGACGATCAACAAATAGAAAGGTAAAGAAAAGCGCTAATGTAAAACACGTAAAGAGAGGGAAAAGAGAGTAGAACAGAAAAAAGCTTAGGAACAGAGAGCTTTCGAGAGCTCGGGTTCGGCTCTACTGACAAGCACATACAAGTAGTAGAGCGGTGAAAATACCGCGCCTAGCACTACGTAGATCGTGTAGTGCACACCGTCATAACACGTCGCAACAACTCTCTCCATTCTCTCTATTGAGATCAATGGCTCGTGAGCCAGAGATATGCTTGTGAGGACGCGCCACGAGGGAGATATCCCTCTTTCATGCACCTCCTTTATCAATTTCTTGACTTCGAATTCAATTTCGGCGCCATCCTCTAACACCAGATACAGTTCGCCACTTCTCTCTTCTAATCTATATCCCATGTTTCCACTTCCGAAGTCGAACTTTCCCTGTCTTATTATCTTGTTCTCACTCATGTGTGTGAGAAAACTCCAGGCTTATAACAGTGACGTTCGACTAGTGTCGATATTACCTTTGGCAGATGGCTGAGTTTTGCTGTCCACAAGATTCTCCAAGATTGGCTTTATCCACTCCTCTATGTATTCTCTACGCGTGAGAGCTGTTTCTTTCTAAAAGCTACTTCTGATTCGGGTTTTTTGTAGAACTCATTTTCAAAACGAAATCGTTGTTTTTTAGGTACTGCTTCCGAATCGGGTTTTTTGTGGGGGCTGTTTCTACCTAGGACCTGCTTCTTACAGAAACGTGTTTCTTCGTGGAATCGATTTCTTTCTCGGGGCCGTTTCTACCTAGCACCGGTTTCTTTTTAGAAACTGTTTCTACCAAGAATTGAATTCGTTTTGGGACAGAATTCGTTTTGAAGGCGAGTTCTTTTCTGTGTCTGCTTTCTTTCCGGGATCTGTTCTGTTGAAAATTTGCTTTGCGTGTTTGGGAACGCGCGCATTCACGCCTCCCTGCCCCGGGGGTGCGTTGGCTCGGTGCGCCGTGTGCGTTGGCTCGGGGGCCGCCTTCAGTTGGCCCGTGCGCCGCTCTTCGTTGGCCCGGATCGGCGTGTACAGTTGGCCCGTCATATGTATGCGTTGGCTCGCTTGGGCTTGGCCCGTTGGCCCGCGCTCAGTAGCTGGGCGCCGCCGCCAGCTTCAGTAGCCAGACGACTGTGGACGCGGCGGTCTCCTTTGCGCAGTCTATGTACGCCGCGGCTAGGGCGCAGTCGCGCTCGAAGTGCTGGGCGTAGTGCGCCAGCCTCCTCTCGACGCACTTCTCCACCTCGGCGATTCTCCTCTCCTTCTCGCCGACGTCGCCCGCGGTTATGAGGGCGGGGAGGGAGCGGGCGCACGCCAGCGCCGCCTGGCACCTCTGCTGGAGGGGCAGGCTCGGGGTGGAGAGGAGCTCGTGGCACCTCGACGCGGGTATGGACAGGTCGTTGTTCTTCACCGCGTATTCGTAGAGCAGGAGCTTCCTCGACACGTGGCTCTCTGCGGGGGGTGGCTTAACTCTTTACGTTCTTGGAATTTGTAAAGAGAGCCGAGCCTTCCCCACCCCACGCTCCCCGCCGTGGCTGTGAATCTCCGTGCAAAGATTTAATCTCTATAGATGTACTTCATCTCCATGTCTCTGAGAGACGCAATAGCGTCGGATGTAGTTACTGAGTGGAGAGAGTTCAAGCCTATACGCGCCCCCCTCCACCCGGGAGCGTTTAGGAGTGTGGCGATCGTTGGCCCGCAGGGTGCTGGGAAGACTACCCTCGCCATTAACATGGTGTTGCGTAGGCTGTACTGGGGCCTCAAGCACGCTGGGGCGTGGTCGCCAGCTGATGGCACGGATCCGCTGGACAACGACTTCAACCCGTTCCGCAAGGTTGCGGAGAGGATCCACGGGGTGTGGACCGCCAGGAGGCTCTACTCCGAGCTCGCTGTGTTTAAGCTGAAGGTGATCTCGCCTCTGGAGATCGCCCGCGTCATCAACCTGCCGAGGCCAGCCACCGCTGGCCTCATCTTCGACGAGGTGGCTCTGTGGTCTAGAGATGTGTCGAGCTGGTGGAAGGGAGACAAGAAGAAGGCGCTTGAGTTCCTCCGGCAGGTGGTGGCGAACGTGAGGGGCGTGACGCCGTTCCTCGTAGTGGTGGCGCAGGACGTGCACCTAATCCCGTCTCCCATCCGCTACCCAATCGACATAGTGATAGACGTGTACGAGTTCAGGCGGGAGGGGGAGGAGAACGACGGGACGTTCAAGGGCTACGTGGTTGGAGACATCAAGCTGAGGAACGTGAGGGGGGCGAGGACGCCTAGGAGCGAGGCGTCGTACTACAAGGTGCAGGAGTTCCGCCTCCCGGTGTACAACTCGCCATACCTAATGGAGCTTGATCTGAGCAACAAGAAGAGGACCATTGCGGAGTTCGTGATGGGGCGGGGGCCTAAAAACCCGGCCGCGGGGGATGGCGGCAGTGTGGCTGGGTGGATACCTGTCTCAAGGCCCCAGGTGGAGTACTTCGGCACCAGGTTTCTGCTTGCGCTGGCTGGCAACGCGGTGGAGAGCACAGTTGTAGACGATCTCACCGTGATCTACAGAAACGTGGCCCAAGCCGCGCAGGTGTGTAGCCACTTGAAGCGGCTCTTCCCATCGGTTGTGAAGGACTGCAGGGGCATTACAAAGGAGAGGACGGTGGAGGTGAGGTGCAGGGTGTCGCCGTGCCACGACGTTCTGAAGAACATGGCCACGCTGTACGTCGCCCCCGCACCGTCGGTCCATGTGGAATAGCCGCGGGGCGTTTCTAGTAGCGGCGCTGATCTACGCCGTAGCAGTCGCCGCGCTGTACGCGTACCTAGCCAGCCAGCCAGCTGTGCACGAGTACACTAAACACGTAGCCGCCACGGCGCCGGGGCTGTACACCGCCGACGCGTATGTATGCCAAGGCGCGGTGTATATACGCGCCTACGGCGATCTCGGCCTGTACCTAACGGCTGAGGACGGCTCCCTAGTCCCGGCGTACGCTCCGCCACCTGGCTTCCCCCAGAGCGAGGGGGAGCGGTGGTACAGAGACTCGGCGCTGAGGAGGGCCTACAAGACGTGGAACGGCTCGCTGGTGGTGGTGGAGAAGATCTACAGCTGTTAACCTTTTTTCTCCAAAAAGTCAACATTTAAAAATCTGGACGTTTCCACACACATGAACCCGAACCTGGCGGTGATAAAAGTGAGTAGGGAAAGCGATTTTTTGCTGGAGGAGGTGGCCCGGCTGGCGAAAATCAAAAAGTACTCGGTGGTGGAGCACCTGCCGAGGTGCCCGCTCTGCAGGCGCAGTCTCTTGGTACAGGCCGCGCCGGGCATTCTCAGATGCCCGGCGTGCGGAGCGGTTTATGAGCTGAAGCGCAGGGAGTATGTCTAGGAGGCGCGACGCCGCTCTGCGCGCGGGAGCGCTGGAGCTCGCTGAGAGCATGCGCTGCATCACCGCGTCTGAGTTAGGAAAAATCCTCGGCAGGAGCGTAAGCACGGCGAAGTCTGTGCTGGAGGAGCTCGCCGCATCTGGCCAGCTGAGGAAGTACATGGTTATGAACAAGCTGGCGGCGTACTGCGCCCCCTCGGCCAGCCCAGGAGCCGCCATTAGGGCTGTGCTGAGATCCCTTGGCGTTAGGGAGAAGCTCCTGCTGAGAGCGATCAAGGGGATTGTGGAGGGCGCCAGGGGGAGGAAGATCTGCATCTCCGTGTACCAGATCTACAGGAAGAATACGCCAGCCACCAACGCCGCCGTGTTGGCGTATATGGCGTCTGTCCTCGGAGGCGTCTTCCACAGGGGCCGCTACGGCCGCACATACGTCTGCGCGGATGCTGAGGAGGCGAAGAGGCGCGTTGAGGCGGAGGAGATATATCCGCCAGATGGCGTGGTGAGGCTGGCGGAGCGGCGCCACCTAAACGCATGCAAGAGGCGCGCCAGCGCTAGCAGGCGCGCGCCAAGCCCGCCACCGCGCGTAGAGGCATCTGAGGAGGAGGAGATAGAGGTGCTGAGGGGGAGGGTATGATCGTAACCAGATATCACGTGGAAAATGGCAGAGCGATCGAGGCGCTGTTCCGCAGGATGAGGGAAATCGCAGAGGGGGCGCGTGGCAACGTCGTGGCGCTACGCCCGTCGAGGCTGGCCAGCGATATGAAGGCGGTGCGGTATGTAAGTATGGTGCTGAGGGAGCTCTGCCGCCGCCACGGTTGCCACATACACAGGAGGAAGAAGCTGGTGCGGTACATCTTCACCGTCGACGCGCTGAAGTCCATAACCCTAGATGAGCTCAAGCAACTCGCCGCGGTACAGCGGCTACCAGCTGGCGGGCTTGAGCTCGGCCCAAAGCCGCGGAGGGGGAGGCCCCCCAGTAGCGAGAGCGGTGGCGAGAAGATGCCGATAATCACGCTACACATCCCGCCCTCGTGGCTGAGGGCAATAGACGAGCTAGTCAAAGAGGGCAAGTATCCGCACAGATCGGCCGTGGTAAGAGAGGCCATTAGACAGATGCTCGACAGATGGACGCAGACGGAGCGCCCACGGAGCGCGAGCAGAGAGAGGATGGCGGTTATCTCGTTCCACCTGCCACCAGAGCTCCTCAAGATCATGGACAGGCTGGTCGAAGAAGGCAGATACCCCAGCCGCTCCGAAGTCGTTAGAACGGCAATTAGACAGATGCTCGACAAATGGCGCTCGATATGAAGATCTACACGCCAGATCCCTGCACGCCGTGGAGGCTGTGTACATTCGGCAGATCATGTGTGCTAGATGGCGCCGAAGAGATCCTCGTTGATATCGGTATAACGGCGGCTAGGCGCGGCGCCAGCTTCCCCCAATACCTGGACTTCGTGAGGCGCATATGGCAGAG
>NZ_JBMFKV010000024.1:0-18114 GCF_049971835.1 Pyrobaculum sp. | reverse complement strand
CGGCCACTGCCTTCATCTCCTCGCTACGGGCCTCCTCCAGCGCCCTCTTGACAGCCCTCTCCACCACCTCCTCAAGCATCTTGAGGTCGATGGACATGTGTGGATTGTGGCGTCTGTTTATAAACCTGTGGCTGTGGGTTTAGAGTGTTTGTAGTTTGGCTAGGTACTGCCAGTAGGCGTCTAGTTCTTTTTCGAGCTCGGCGATTTCCTCTTCTGTGAGGTGGGCGAATCTGCCTTGTAGTTTGAGGAACTCTTTGAGCGGCTTTCTCTTTGTCTTGTCTATGTGGCTGTTGCTTGGGGGGTTTAGCCTCAGCTTGCCGTGGTCCCACTCGTAGAGGGGGAAGTAGCCCGTCTCTACGGCCAGTCTCGCCACCTCCACTGTCTTGTTTTCGGGGTACCTCCAGCCGGGGACGCAGGGGGCGAAGATGTGGAGAAATGTGGGGCCCTCTGCTGTATACTCCAGCGCGGTCTTGATCTTGTTTGCCATGTCTAATATGTGGGATATGCTGGCGGTCGCGGCGTATGGGACTCTGTGGGCCATTACGATGCCGACGATGTCTTTTTTCCACTGGATTTTGCCTCTCACGGCGGCGCCTACGGGGGTGGTGGTGGTCCAGGCGTATTTGGGCGTGGAGCCGCTACGCTGTATGCCCGTGTTCATATAAGCCTCGTTGTCGTAGAGTATGTAGAGGACGCCGTGTCTCCTCTCCAGCATCCCGCTGAGGGACTGGAGCCCGATGTCGTAGGTGCCGCCGTCCCCCGCGATGACCACCACCTTAGTGTCGCCGGCGTCCCACAGCCCCTTCCTCCTCAGCGTCTTTATGGCGGCCTCCACGCCCGACGCCACGGCGGCGGAGTTTTCAAACGCCACGTGGATGTAGGGGTGCATCCACGCCGTCTCAGGATACGGCGTAGTGGTCACCTCCACACACCCAGTCGCGTTTGCAATCACCGCGTTGGGTCCGACGACCTTGGTTATCCACCTCATGGCGATGGCGGCGCCGCACCCGGCGCACATCCTGTGGCCAGGCGCGAAGAGCTCCTCCCGCGGCAGATCTCTCAGGGTCTTGTAGTACACCTTCATATCCTCACACCCATGAAGACCACCTCTTTCCTAGGCCCCTCTCTCAGCATTGTATATATCTTGTACAGATCCTCTACGTACATTGTGCGTTGCCCGATGCCGTGGATTACATTCACCGCGGGCTTATCCAGCCCGCTCATATACATGGCTGTTGCCACGTCTCTGTAGAGGGGGCCCTCGGCGGGGCCTCCGAACATTATCGCCCTGTCTAGAACAGCCAAGGCCTTCACGCCGCTTACCGCCTTCAAGACGTCTGCCGTGGGGAATGGGCGGTAGAGCCTAATTCTCACCACGCCCGCGGCTATTCCCCTCTCCCTGGCCAAGTCGGCGGCCGCCTTGGCGTTTCCGTAGGCCGCGCCGCCGTAGGTCACTATTGCGTAGTCGGCGTCTTCCATTCTGTAGGCCTCTACGACGCCGTAGCCTCTGCCGAAGGCGCGGCTGTACTCCGCGTCTACATCCTTGGCGATTTTGTACGCCTCCTGGAGGGCGAGTACCTGCTGGTACTTAAATTCGTAGTACCAGTCGGGGGACGTCAGAGGCCCCATGGTCACCGGACGCCTGGGGTTTAGCGTGTAGGGCCTGGGGGTGCGTGGGAGGAATTTCCTCACCTCTTCCTCGTCGTTTAGCTCCACGGGCTCCACTGTGTGGGACATGAGGAAGCCGTCGTAGGCCACAATGACTGGGAGCAGGGCCCTCTCGGCGAGGCGGTATGCCTGTATCACCGTGTCGTACACCTCCTGGGCGGATGCGGCTATGTATATCACCCAGCCGACGTCGCGGGCGTTCATCACGTCGCCGTAGTCGTTGTGTATGCTAATCGGCGCGGAGACCGCTCTGGTGGGGACGGCCATGACGATGGGTAGCCTCATGCCGCTGGCTATGTGCAACACCTCGTGGGCTAGCTCCAGCCCCTGGCTGGAGGTGGCGGTGAAGACCCTGGCCCCGGCGGCGGAGGCGCCCACAACGGCTGATAGGGCGGAGTGCTCCGACTCCACGTGTATAAGCTCGGCGTTTAGCTCGCCGTTGGCTACGAATTCGGAGAGCTTCTCCACGATCGTGGTCTGGGGGGTTATGGGATAGACGGCTATTACGTCCACGTCGGCGGCCTTCACGGCGTAAGCCACGGCGTAGTTGCTTGTCAGCGCCTCGATTTTTCTAGTTTTCTGTATCTGCATCATGGCGCCTCGGGGACCATTTCAATCGCCTTGGTGGGGCACTCGTTTGCACATATGCCACAGCCCTTGCAGTAGTCGTATATTATTTCGTACTTCACGTCGTATGTCCTGCCCCCCACTTTGAAGACGCCTCTGACCTCGGCGATGGTGCCCTCCGGGCAGTAGAGCCAGCATAGCTGACACCTGACGCATCTGTCGTCGTGTATCACCGGCTTCAAAGTCCTCCAGCCCGCGGTTGAGTAGCGCCTTGTTGAGCCGGGCTCCGTCACTACGGCGCCTATGGGAAGCTCGGTGGCTTTCGGCAGGCTCATAGCCCCACAGTTTCTTGGTAGGCCATTTGTACAAGTTTTACATTGAGGTCGTAGAGCCTCCCGGTGAAGTACTTCTTCAAAGCCTCGGCTACGGCTTCAAGCGATACAACTCCCGTGGCCTTCACCACGGCCCCGATTAGGGCGGTGTTTACTATGGGTCTGCCCAACACCTTGATAGCTAGGGTGGTTGCGTCTACGTAGTAGGTCTTTATTGGGGCTTTGTAGACGCCGTTTACCACAAGTATGGAGGTGTCCTTGGCGCCTTCTAGGGGGTTCTCTGCGCCGAATAGCGACTGGTCGGCCACCACTATTACGTCTGGGTGGAGCACCGGCTCTCTGATGTATATAGGCCTGTCCGAGATCCGTAGGTAGGACTTGACGGGGGCGCCTCTGCGCTCGGGGCCGAACTCTGGGAAGGCTTGTGCATATTTGCCTTCTAGAATCGCCGCGGTGGCGAGGACCTGCGCCGCAGTGACCATACCCTGGCCGCCCCGTCCGTGAAACCTAATTTCCACTACTCCCATGGGGATACTTTATTTTCCATTATTTAACCTTATCTTTTTCGGCTTATGCAGAAATGCTAAATTTTTAGTAGCAGACAAGCCGCCGTCGTGAGGTGTATATTCGTATCGCGGGAGGGGTTTCCCGAGTCTATGTATAAAAAGCTTGAGGAGGTTGGCCGTGTCGAGGTGTATCGCCACGGCGGCTCTCCCTGGTCCACAAGGGGGGTGCCCAAGTCGGTGTTGATAGAGGCGGCGAGGAGGTGCGAGGCGTTGGTTATATTCATCGGAGATGTGGTGGATAGGGAGGTTTTAGACGCGGGGGCCGCCCTGAAGATCGTCTCCACGGCGTCGGTGGGTGTAGATCACATAGACGTGGAGTACGCCAGGAAGAGGGGTGTCGTGGTGGCCCACACTCCTTACGTCTTGGTGGATGCCGTCGCCGATCTAGCCGTCGGCCTCCTGCTGGCGATTGCGAGGAGGATAGCGCTGGGTGACCGCCTCATTAGGAGCGGCGCCGCGGAGGCCGTCTGGGGGAGCCTCATGGGGGTCGACCTCCGGGGGAAGCGCGCCGGCATTGTAGGCCTCGGGAGCATTGGCTCGGCTATTGCACGTAGGCTGGTGGGGTTCGGCGTGGAGGTGGTGTACTGGAGTAGGAGGAGGAAGCCGGAGGCCGAGTTCGCCCTCGGCATCTCATATGTAGAGCTAGACGAGCTCCTGGCCACCAGCGACTTCGTCATTGTGACAATGGCGCTGACTCCGGAGACCAGGGGCTTTTTCAACCGGGAGAGGTTTCAAAGGATGAAGAGGGGGGCGTATTTCGTCAACGTGGCGCGGGGCGGCCTAGTGGATACAGACGCCTTGGTGGAGGCCCTCGAGACGGGGGTCTTGGCGGGGGCTGCTCTTGACGTGTTTGACGTGGAGCCTCTGCCTGCTGGGCACAGGCTGGCGTCTATGGATAACGTGGTGTTGACTCCACATATCGGCTCGGCGACTGTGGAGACTCGGCGGAGGATGGCGGAGCTGGCGGCTGGGAACGTGGTGTCGTTTTTCAAAACCGGCAGGGCCATATACTCGGTGTAGTTTTTAAAAAGGGGAGACGACTTGTGGACATGCGTATACTGGTGCCGGTGGAGGAAAACAGGGGCTGGGACTCCCCAGTCTCCGACGAGTTTGGACACGCGCCATACTTCGCGGTTGTTGAGGGGAGACAGGTGAAGATTTTCAGCAATGGGGAGGTTATAAGGGGGAGGGGCCACAGGTGGGAGGAGATACTCAGCCTGGGCCCCGACGTCGTCATTACTAGAGAGATTGGGAGGCCGGCATACCACGTCTTTAGAAACAAGGGCGTACGCATATACCTAGCGGAGGGGGCCACTCTACGTGAGGTTCTAGAAAAATTCCAAAGAGGAGAGTTGAAAGAGTTTCCAGCCGAGCTGGCACACAAGCCAAGGCATCACTAGGCGTTTCATGCCGAATACATTGACGTAAGATCTCTCCTCTTCTGGTTGTGAACGGCGATGCTCCTAGCTGAATATCAGTTTGTCTAGGGCTTCTTTGTACCTAACCCACCACTCGTAGTAGTCGTCGTAGTCTTCGAATTTCCACTCCTTTGCGCCGAGTTCGCGGGCGAGGGTGGAGACTAGGTCTCTGGCTCTTTTGCTTTCCCAAGGCATCGGCTCTGCGCCGGCTAGCTTGGCGTAGTAGGCTATGTCGCGGTAGAGCTGGGGGGTGGGGGGTTTTAAGCCGGCTAGGGTGTAGAGCTCCTTGAGCACCGGCTCGGCCCAGCCTCTGTGGAACCTGCAGATGCCTGCGTTGTCTATGTAGGCCTCTGCGACGGCGCGTTCGTAGGATGACTTGGCGAAGTCTTCGGGCGGCATGAAGGTGGGGTTGTAGTTTGTCCAGTAGCGCCCCTGTATGTACATGGGTCCTATCAAGCCGGGGGCCCAGTAGAAGTTCGGCGTCATGTACCCCTCTGTGCCGTACGCGGCGTATACAGCGAGGTCTCTAAATCTGTAGCCGGTGGCCCTCACTCTGTCGGGGTGGCGCCTCTCCAGCTCCCGCGCGGCTTTTCTAATGCCGTGTCTAGCCACTAGGGCGAGGACCTCTGTGGAGTTGTTTACAAAGCCTTCTATCAGCTCGCCTGCAAGCTTTGCGTTTTTCCTAGAGTCCTCCACCGGCTTGAAGGCGGCTGGGTCGAAGGCCGGCACGTCGCTCAGCCCCACCTCCTCCGGCTTCAGCAGGCCGGCGTGCACCGCGTCGAAGAGCCACGCCACTAGGTGGCCTGTCTCTATGGCGTCTAGGCCTAGGCGGTCGATTTTGTCCACCAGCGGCACCGCCTCCTGGAATATGTAGTTGCCTATGAAAGGACCCACGGCGTGGAAGGACTCGTAGTCCACCTTCTTGCCGCGCCACACTTTTTTACAAACGACGGGGCAGGGCTCTCCGCAGTTGTACCAGCTCCTCGCCTTTTCAAACACCTCAACCTGGAAGGGCTTCCAGAAGAGCTCCAGCACCAGATCTGCGTGCTTTACCCTCTCCTCCTTGGTCATGTAGATGGATTTGTAGCCGAAGAGGGGTAGCAGGTCGCGGTAGTGCGGGTAGTTTACCCCGAAGGTGCCCCCCGTCCCCATCTTGGGGTCGTATCTGTACTTCACAGTCTTTTCGTTGAGCACCTCTAGGTAGGGCTTGCCCATTTTCGTCTTGAATATCTGGTTTATTGCTTCGGCGTCTGCGACCTTTTGGTAGAGAGGCTTTTTCAAGCCCCCCACGGCGACAGCAACGACGTTGTGCCCCTGGGCCAGGGCAGTGCCCGGGCCTCCTCTAGCGGCGAAGTCCTCGGCGCCCAGCCTAAACTCTCCCCTTTTCGCGTCTATATCTATGGAGACCACGGCGCCGTTGTACGTGGTGAAAGCCGCGGGGCCCACCGCCAGCACCCTCGCGTCGTTTTCTACGAAAAATTCTCTGTGGGCGGCGTAGAGCCTTCGGGCTACTTCATATGCGTCCCCTGGCTCCGCCTCGGCGAGCTTCACCTCGCCACCTGCGATTAAGAGGGCTGTGGGCCTCGGGGCCCTCCCCACTATGGCAACCGCGTGGGCCCCCATTCCCATGGCTTTGTAAGCCGCCCCTCCGAGGGCGGATACGTGTAGCGTCTTGGTCTGGGGGCTTTTGAAGACGAATATCAATCTGTGCACTCCGTGTAGCTTCCCGCCGACGAAAGGCCCCATGCCGAAGACCACCGGAGCCTCCGGCGCCAGGGGATCTAGGCGCCAGGTCTCGCGCTCTTTATGTATGGCGAGCGCCAGATCCAGCGGGCCTGTGGACTCCAACTCCCGCCTCCTCACCTCACCGCTTTCTACGTTTATCTCAAATACGATCACGAGGGGAGGCGGGTGTTACCTAATATTTTTTTCGTTATTGCTGAGTGTACTCATTTCACTAGGGTAATACTTATATATCCGGCGAAAGTTTTTAGTTGTGAAAGTCCGCGAATTGATCCACGACAAGATTGTTTATTGCTTTGGGGACGAGCCTATTGAATGCGCCGTTGCTAAGATGTACGCCGCTAATGTGGGTAGTGTAGTTGTTTTAGATAGGTCGGGGCGCCCCGTCGGCATCGTCACAGAGCGCGACGTGGTGAGGTTCCTGGCTCAGGAGGTGGATCTAAAGACTCCGCTGGAGAACGTGGCGCGTAAGAACCTAATCACGGCGTCGCCAGAGGACTCCGTGGTGTCTGCCGCGGTTAAGATGATTGAGAACAACATTAGACATATGCCCGTGGTGGAGGGCGGGCGGCTCATCGGCGTAATTAGTATAAGAGACGTCCTGAGGGCGCTTGTGGCAGCTGAGGCGTTTCCCTAAAACCTATTTTTTACCCGGAGTTTCCCCCGGCCATGTTGAAGACACTGCTTGCTAGAGAGGCTGTAAAGTATGTAAAGAGCGGCATGGTGGTGGGGCTGGGCTCCGGCACTACTGCACGTGAATTTATCAAGGCGCTGGCCGAGATTAATATAGACGGCGTGTTGCTGGTCCCCACCTCCGCAGACAGTGAGGTGCTCGCCCACGAGGTCGGCCTGGGCGATAGGTTGCGCCCCATGTGGGCTGTGGATAGGGTAGATTTGGCGGTGGACGGAGCGGACGAGGTGGCTAGAGACAAGACGTTGCTCAAGGGGAAGGGGGGCGCTTTGCTGAGGGAGAAGATTGTGGACTACGCGGCGGAGAGGTTTGTGGTGCTTGTGGAGGAGCATAAGCTGGTCGAGAGGATACCGGGTAGAAACCCCGTTCCTGTGGAGGTCCTGCCGTGGGCGTGGAGATTCGTGGCTAGGCAGATTGAGAAGAGGTACGGCGGCGCCGCGAGGCTTAGAACCGACGGAGGCAAGCTGGGGCCTGTGGTTACAGACAACGGGAATTACATAGTTGACTGGGTACCCCCCGGCCCCGTGGATCCCTCAATTGAGGAGGAGTTGAAAGAAATACCGGGGGTTCTGGAGAGCGGCGTGTTCGCTAGGAGGCGCGACGCCGTTGTGCTCGTGGCTAGGCCCGACGGGTCGATAACTCAGCTCTAATTCTCGATGTCTACCTCGTAGTAGATGTAGACCGAGGAGGCAGTGCTGTTAGTCGTTAGTGTGGCGTAGTGCGTCGCGGTGAAGGACACAGACAGCGAGCCTTTTAGACAGCGCAGTGGAGTTTTGTCGGTGAGGTTGTACTCCCCCGTGAGATAGCCGCTGTACGTCCCGTTGCCGTATAGATATCCGTAAACGACCCCTCTCAAGGTGGCGTTTTTCGGCAGATACTGCCTCAGGGTGTCCTCCACCGTTGACTGGGTGAGGTCAAAGCTAGCTGATTTTATGTTCTTCACGCTGTTTATCAGAAGAGTGGGCCTCAGCCAGTCCACCACCCCTCTGGCTCCGCGCCTGAGAAAGGTGACGTTCCACTGAAATACGTCGCCGCTGAACCCCCAGCTGTAGTTAAGCCTCTTTAGGAGCGACTTGTTTCTAACCTCCTCCATGGCTCTGCTAAACACGGGCCCTAGGCTTCTGTACACCTCTGCGTCCAGCTCAGCCACCGCCCTTTTCGCAAGAGTCTCCGCCGCTAGGCACACCGTAGAGTTGAGCTGGGAGGCCAGGGAGCTCCACTGATCCAGAGCAAATTTCGCTAGGCGATACGCCTCCAGCGCCTCTCTATATGCGCCGTCGAGGACGGCGAAGATGCCAGCCACCGCTAGGAGAAGCACCGCGGCTACTGTGAAGTAGAGGGCCCACCACACAAATCTGGGGGATTTATGGCCTCCTGAAGTACGCCCAGCCCCGCCACCTCAGCAACTCTCTTCTCCACCAGACGTGGCCGCTCCCCTCTGCCACGTAGGCAAACGCCACATATGGCGGCTCTACACGGCACTGGGGCTCCACGGCGAAGACGGGGAGGAACTCCTCGCCGCCGTTAAACACAAGCTCCTCTAAAGAGAGGCCGTGGGCCGCGGCGAATTCCCTAACCTCCTCTGTAGTTGGCAACTCCTTCACCACTATGTCGACGCCCTGCGCCATGGTCCACAACACGTCTGCGAGCCCGTCGGAGGAGTCCATGCTGGCGGTGACGCAGTCAGCCGGGGGGAGCGGCCAATCGGGGGCGGGCCTTCTGAGGATCTCCACCCCCCTCCTCGCCGCCGGGTGATCCAGGTGCCAGAATCTGTAGGCGATGGCGGTGTAGCCGAATTCTGGTATTGTAATAAGCAGGTTACCTGGCTGGGGGACCCTCCCCAGCCTGCGGCGGGGGATGCCCACAACGGCGACGTCTACCACCACGTCACCTCCTTGGTTCAAGTCCCCGCCTACGTAAGCCACTGAGAAGCGGCGCGACGCCTCTCTTACGCCTTCGATGACTTCGGAGGCTATGTCGAGGCTGGGGGCTGTGACGGAGGCCGCGAGGTGGCGGGGCTCGGCGTACTTCACCCGGAGGTCGCTGACGGCGGCCGCCACGTTGCGCCAGCCGAAGTCGCTCCACGTCTGGAAGGGGAGTTTTGAGGTGGAGGCCGCGGAGCCGTCTATTTTAAGCACCACCCCGTTTAGGTACGCGACGTCGTTGTCCTCTACCCCCAGCTCCTGTTGGAGGCGCTTGAGAAAGCTCTTCTCGTCCACTCGCTACTCGCCAGCCGCCGCCTCTATGAGGGCCAGGGCCTCCGCGTCGCCGCCCCTCAGCCTCTGCCACAGAGGCGAGTTTTTACACAAAACATACCTAGTCCTAGCCCTAGAGTCGTCTCTCTGCATGTAGCCGGCCTCCACCAGCTTTTCAAGTATGTGCTTCACTAAGGTGAGGGCCACCGGCGCCGTTGTGTCCACGCCGCCGAATTCTAAAACTTTCCGCGGGGTAAACGACACGCAGGACCCCCTTGCCTCTCCTACGATTTTCCTCATGCCCATGTACACCGTCTTCAACACAGTTTTGAAGTCTGAGAGATTAAAACGATGATTCATGAAGCTACCCCCCGGGAGAAATTTAACTTCACTAAACAACTCCACCTCTATGTGATATCCCTTTACCTGCAATATTCCTGTATTCACCCCCAGGCTTTTATTCCCCCATAACCACCACAACTACATCACGCCTAGCCCTAGGCCCGTCCATCTCAATCAGCATGACGTCCTGCCACGTGCCTCTCCTCAGTCTGCCGTTTACCACGGGCATGACGACGTGAAACCCTAGAAAAACGTTGGCTAGATGTGCGTTGGCGTTGTCGTCTATCTCGTCGTGCCGATACCCCGCCCCCCGGGGGAAAAGCGCCCTGACCTTGTTCAAAATGTCCTCTTTGAGACGCGGCTCGTTTTCGTTTGCGGTCACCACGGCGGTGGCGTGCGGCACGTATATCAAAGCCAGGCCGTTTTTCACGCCGCTCCTCTCCACAATCCGCTCAACCTGTGCCGTAATTACTACCACCTCCTCACGCGACTTGGTAGACACGTGAAACTCCTCTACGTACACCTTCACGTGTCCTCCACTCCGCCGAGTATTTAAACGATTAGTAGATATAGAAAGCCGGCCGTGAGGCCGCTCACCAAGTTCACAGCCTCGTTAGATAGAAAACCCCTCCTCTTACACCCCGGCGCCGGCAACTCGGCGATTTTCCCGCCGCATAGGTACTTCGCCTGGAGGGTGGCGCCGAGGACGCTGTCTAAAAACTCGCCGAGGTACCCCAGGAGGGCCACTGTCAAGAGGGGGCCGCCCACGCCGAGTAGCTGAGACAACACCGCCACCGTCGAGGCTCCGGCGGCGGAGGCGGCGATTCCCACAGCGGTGACCCCCCCGGAGACGCCGGGGTCAACCCGCCTCCACGGAGCGAGGACGTAGCGAGGCACCCCGCCGTACGCAACGCCTAGCTCGCTAGCCCACGTATCGGCAGTCGCCACCGCCACCGCCACGGCCGCCGCCCCTAAAAGCCGCACGTCGCCAGACAAGACGTAGAGCACTGCAAACAACGCAATAGGTGTCCCCACGCCCGCCACCTGCCTCAGCGACCTCCCCGAGACGTCTTTAAGACCCATCTCTCTTTTCCACTCAGCCCTCAGCTTGGTGAAGACGGAGGACGTCAAGAAGAAGAAGGTCAGGAGGAGGAATAAGCCGAGGTGCGCCACCGCCACGGCCGACCCCACAACCGCAGCCGAGATGGCCCCCCTGAGCGTCAAGTAGCCCTTCCTCAGCGCTAGAAAGGCGAGCGCGGTGATGGAGGGCACTGCGAAGAGGTATATATCCATCGGCGGTGTTACAGTATATATATTTATTAGTTTCCCACAACGCATGGACATAGTCTCGGCGCTACATGCAAAATACGGAGAGGCCGTCGAGAGGGCCTTGGAGCGCTACCTCGCCATAGACCTCTCGCAGGACTTCCGCGAGGAGGTGCTGTACCAAGTCAAGACCGGGGGGAAGAGGCTTAGGCCCCTTCTGACCCTAGCCGCCGCCGAGGCTGTGTCGGGAGACTGGAGGCCGGCTCTCCCCGCCGCCGCAATTGTAGAGCTTATACACAACTACTCCCTTATCTACGACGACATAATTGACCGCGGCGACGTCCGGAGGGGGCTACCTACCGTTAGAAAGGCCTACGGTGACAACGCCGCAATTTTGATAGGGATATGGTACCGCGAGGCGATTGAAGAGGCTGTTTTAGACACGCCCAAGCCCGTTTTGTTCGCGAGGGAAGTCGCCAAGGTCATAAAGGCGATAGACGAGGGGGAGAGGCTGGACATTTTGTTTGAATACGCCGGGAGGGAAGACCCCTACTTCGTCAAGGCGAGGAGGAGGGAGGTGTCTGTGGAGGACTATGTGAAGATGGTGTCGCTGAAGACCGGGGTTTTAATCGCCGCCGCCGCGAAGTGGGGCGTGATGTCCGTAAGCGACGACCCATCCCTGGCCGACGCCGCCTGGAGCTTCGGCCTCAACGCCGGGATCGCCTTCCAGATAATCGACGACGTGCTGGACATATACGGCGACCCGAAGAAATTCGGCAAAGAGATAGGCAAAGACATTAAAGAGCACAAGAGGGGCAACGCGCCGGTGGTCATCGCGCTGTCGAGGCTAGCGCCCGAGGGGAGAGAGAGGCTACTCTCAATCCTGGCAAAACACAGCGTCGGCGAGGCAGATGTGAGGGAGGCAGTTGCCCTCCTAGACTCGGTGGGCGCCAGGGAGGAGGCGCTGGAGATGGCCCGGCGCTATAGAGACGAGGCTGAGAGACACCTAGCTAAGCTCCCCAACAACGCCGTCCTCAAGGAGCTCCTCAACTTCATACTTGAAAGGCAGTACTAATGTTCATCGTAAAATTCGGCGGCTCCGCCATTACGGACAAGACGAGGCCATACACCTACATCAGAGGCAGAGTCGCCTCCGTGGCCGCGGAGATAAGGGGCGTCCCGGCCGTGTTGATACACGGCGCCGGGTCCTTCGCCCATCCCCACGTCAAAGCATTCGGCCTCACCCCCCTGGGCATTGCCTATACAAAAGCGGCGCTTAGGAGACTCACCGCCTACGTCGTGGAGGAGCTGGCGCAGGCTGGCGTCGCCGCACTGCCCGTCGAGCCCAGCGACGTCTTCTGGGGGAAGACGCTGGCGAGGCCGGAGGTCGTGACCCACGCCGTTAGACACGGCATGTACCCCCTCCTCCACGGCGACATTGTGCCGTCCGACGACGGGTACGTCGTCATCAGCGGCGACGACATCGCGGTGGAGCTTGCAAAATTGCTGAAGCCCAGGGCCGTGTTATTCCTCATGAACGTAGACGGAATATACACGGCGCCTCCCAACACCCCCGGCGCGAGGAAAATTGAGGTAATCAGAGGAGACGTCGAGGTGGAGGGCACCGCAGGTATAGACGTCACAGGCGGCGTGAGGAAAAAAATAGAGGCAGGACTCGCAATAGCCAGGCTAGGCGCCCCGGTCTACTACTGCTCAATAACAGACCGGGCATCGCTCAGAGAGATACTAAACGGCGGCGAACCCAGGAACTGCACAGCAATCAAGCCCCTTTAGAAAAATCTGATGCTTTTTGGCTGTCCTGCGCTTAGTTCTATTCTGATGTAGTTGCTTTGTAGCTGGCCGAATTTGTTTTGTATCTGCTGGAGCCAGGTCTGCACCGTCGCAAATTTGTTTAGTGGGTATGTGAGCAGTATCACTGGGTTTTTGGTGTTGGTGGGGATTGTGTCTATGTAGTCTTCTGGGTTGATGGGTGTGTTGTAGATGGGTATCGGCAGTATGTACACTGGCTTCTCCCCGGCGTCTAGTGCTATCTGCCTAGCTACGGCGTCTGGAAGCGCCACGCCGGGTTGGTAAGCCACGACGTAGACATAGGCGTCGCCATACAGCTGAGACACCCCCCGCGAAACAGACCCGTTGAAGAAGACGTAGGCAGTAGACACCCCAACAACATCACTAAAACTCGAAGAGCCACTAGAGCCAGGTTGGGGTAGAGGTTGAGGAAGTGGTGTCCAAAGTATATAGCCGATTTCGGCGAATACCAGTATGGCGAGGCTTGCGATAAGCAAGGCGCCTGCGGTCTTGGCCAGGGCTTCTCTGGTTTTTATGAGTGCTATGCTGGTGAGGACCAGGCCCGCGAGCGCGGCTAGGCTCAGTGGGATGGCTAGTAGAGCTTTTTGAAATAGATCTAGTGGAGTGGAGAGCACAAACACAGCTAGCAACACGCCAGCTAGGTAGAGGACGGCGCCTACTCTGCCGTAGCCTCTCAAGCCCAGCGCTAGGAAGACGAAGCCAGCTATATTGAGCACGCCAACAAGTATCGCTGTTGCAAATACAGTAGACGTCTGGCCGGCTATGAGGAGGCCCAACAAAGCCAGGAGTAGAATGAAGCTGGTGATGATAACTAGCGATCCAAGCTTGACGTAGTTTGTCATATTGTCGATAGACTAGAATTTTAAAAATGTTGCTACTAAGCATAGTGGGTCAGTTCGACGGCTGTTTTACAAGGGCATTTGCAGAGCTGGACAGCGTAGTTGCTAAGATACACGCTTTGGAGGATTGGCAGTTGGTTAGCAGAGTGGCGTCGGTTATCTGGACATTTATTGAGGAGGGGAGGGAGGGGGGTTGCGACGGGGCCTCCGCGGCCAGGCACTATGTGGCGGAGGCGCTGAAAAAAGCCGGCGTAGATCTTTTCAAGCCGTACCGGGCGTATCTTCACGGGACGAGGGAGGAGGTTGTAGAAATTCTCCGCGACATATTTCCCCACCTGATAGAGCTGAGGAGGCCCGTCTCTGTAGAAGAGGCGAAGAGGGGGACGTACGGCGAGCCGCACGTCCGGCAGGCCGCCGTCAAGAGGCCAGCGGCGGCCGACGCGGAGAGTTGCTTCGTCAGGGCTATTATGGAGCTTAGAGAGGTCATGGCCAAGGCGCATCTGCTAGACGACTGGCAGTTGGTCAGCAGAATTGCCCACGTCGTCTACACATTTATTGAAGAGGGGAAGGAAAACGGATGTGACGGGGCGTCAGCCGCCTTTACTTACATAACAGAGGCCCTGGAGAGGGCGGGCATAGACAGGTTCAAGACCTACCGCGCCTACCTCCACGGCACGAGGGAGGACGTGTTGCAGGTGTTGCGCCAAATTTTCCCCAACTTGGTCAGGATTAGGCGGCCAGTTGCGGCCGAGGCCGTCAGCCGGAAAGAGCCGCGGAGAGCCCCGCCGATGACAAAAACCAAACGGTACGCCAGCACCTTAAACACTGTGTTTACAGTTTTAGGGTTTTTAGTGCTGATCATCATCTACACCGGCGGTCTCCCTCTGGAGCTCCTCATAGACACCATCAGTAGGGAGGGGCTCTTCGACGACGTGTATGGGTTCATAAACGGCACGGTGGAGGCGCTCAACAGAGAGCGGGCGTCAATGGGTATACCGCCAGCCACGCCTCTGTATACGCTGAAGGTGCCCGGCTTCAGGGCTGGGTACATGGCGGAGAAAAACTACCTATCTCACTACGACCGCGAGGGGCGGCACCCCGTGTACTACTACACTAGGCTCGACGGCGGCCTCTACGCCGTTGAGGAGAACATCTATGCGTGCTACGGGTGCAGGAGCCTAAATGCCGAGGAGGGCGAGCGCATGATAAGGTCCATGATTTACGACGACGCCGACTCCCAGTGGGGCCACAGAGACTCCCTCCTTGACCCGTGCAATAACTACGTGGCGGTGGCAGTGGCGAGAAACGGCTCTAACGTATACGCAGTTGTGTACATGATCTCATGGTGGGCGTCCTGGATAGAGGGGCCTGTCTACGCTGATGGCGTGTTCCGCGTCAAGGGATACGTCAAGCTCCCCCCGCCGGACGCGCTGTCCGACGGCAGACAGTTCTACCCAGTCTTTATCTACTGCGACAAGCCTGACCCGGCGAACTACAACAAGCGGTCCTACAGCGTGGGGAAGCTCTGCGCAGGCGTGTTGCTCCCAAATACGCGAGAATACTACCCAGACGTGCAGACGATCTACGCAGACACGTACACCGTAGTGAAGACCAGCAACGGCTGGCTCGTCGACCTCAAATTCAGGTACAGACCGCCCCCTGGCTATATAGCCACGGTGGTCATATTCGCCGCCCCCACCGGCGTTAAGTGGAGCCCGATGGCGCCCGGGGGAGAAAACAGACTGAAGCACTGTGAAGTGCTGAACTACGCCATAGAGGGATAAGCCGCTTCGCCGCCGTCCTCTGTGTACCGTACTGGCGACTTTTTTAAACCGGCGTGTTGCCTTAATACAATGTCTTGTCTGCCCAGCTCTGGCGACCAGTATTTGATTAGTGCTGTGGCTAGGTGGAGGGGCGGCGTCCCCGACTTCTCGGAACTTTCTTACATCGCAAGGCTCTATATCGAGGAGGCTCTGCGGGAGGGTTGCGGTGTCGATGAGAGGTTGTTGAGCTACATCGCCTCTAGAATCAAGGGCATACTGGATCTAAATCGCGTTAAGGCCTCTGAAGAAGAGGTCCTTACAGCTGTTAAGACAGCCGCCAGGGCCGGCGTCCTGGCGCCGCGCCCCCACGTCGACGTGCCGAGGGGGAGGGCTGGGCGGAGGCGGATAGTGCTTTCACATGATGTTTACATAATGCTTCAGTCCTATGTTGGTGGCGGGCCTTGCGCCTATCTAGAAAGAGCTGTGGAGCGGCTTGGGACGGGGGAGGTGGCGGTTTTGCTTAGGAGCTGGGGTGTGGAGGAGACGTGTGACGAGGGGGTGAATAGAGTCCTTAAGGAGCTGGCGCCGTGGGACACAGCCGACTTGGAGCTGGTGGTGGAGGATGGTGAGTTGGTTGTCCCGGGCGCCGCCGTTGTCAACGTCTTGTCCCGCGCCGCGCTTTACCAACCCATCGGCATGGTTTTTGTCGAGGAGGACAAGTGGCGCGTCTTCTCGGCAGTGGCTCAGCTGTACGAAAGCGTGAAGAGGTATCCCATATACATCGTAGATTACCAGTGGCAGAACTGGCGGCGGTTTACAAGTTTCGACGTGGCGGTGGTGGAGGGCTACGCCGTGGATATGTCGGCGGAGGGCTTGGGGGAGGGGTGCGGCGTCGCCTACAAGACGTACTCCCCGGCGGTCTTCGCCCACGAGCTTATCCACTGCGCCCAGCAGGCCGAGGGCAGAGTGGCCGACAGAGCCGCCGGGGAGCTGGAGGCTCATTCAGTAGAGAGGCTGGTGATGCTGGCGCTGGGGGGCGACGAAACCGCCCGGAAGATTGCCGAGGCTGTAAAAGGAGACATGGGTTCCTACATAGCTTCGATGACTGTGGACGGGGTGAGAGAGGCTTTTGCTGGCTCGGGTGTGGATATCGCCGCGCTTAACTACACAGTGGAGGGGGTCAGCCTCAAGGCAATCCCAGCATGGGCGCAGTACTACCGAGGGCTGGGGGAGTTGCCCCCAGGTCTCACCATGCTCCACAACATAGTCCATCTATACGCCGAGAGGAGATCTCCACTACTGGCAGACGTCCTCCTAAGACTCTTCTCTAGGCGGATCGGCGGGGCGAGGCCGAGAGCGGCCCGCGGAGTTGACTTGTCTCGCGACGTGGATTTCCTGCGTGAGTACGCCTACTTTGCCGCTCAGTACCAGAGGGGGAGGCTACTTCCTGCCCACGTGGCTTCGCTGACGTGGCTTGGCTTCTCAAAGGCGCTGAGAGAACTCGACGATTATGAAAAAGCCAAGAGCTACGTAGCCGCCGTACTTAGGGAGAAGCTGAAGTACACAGCCACCGCAGTAGACATAGACACTAGAGAAATAAAGCCCCCAGAAATACTCGACATACTAAGGGACATACCGCAATTTAGTCAACAGCTGAGTAGAGTCCAGCAAGATTCTAGACACGGTAGTAAGGGAGGGGAGCCGTCCACTCTCCATCTACACGTGCAGAGCCAGCACTCGCGCAGCGACGGAGACGAAGTAGTGGAGCTAACTGTTGCCGACGTTGAGCCACACCACGTGGGCGGCAACGTGGTGTTGATACCCTCTTATATAATGGAAAGACTGAAAATCAAGCCAGGCGATTACGTGGAAGTTGCCGGAAAAAAGATCGCCTATGCGCAAGTGCAGAGGACTTACACTAATGACGAAGGTAGAGAAATCATTAGAATGGACTACGTTATGAGACAAAACATAGGAGTCAAAATTGGCGACACGGTTGAAGTGAAAAGGGCCGTCTTGGGGCCCGCCGTAAAAGTCGTGCTGAAGCAAAAGGGACTTGGTGCGGTAGATGCCGAATCCATAAGAGATGCGTTTCTTGGCAAGGCGGTGTATCTAAATCAAAAGATAGAAATCCCGTTTCGAGGCGGAGCGTTTAGGTTCTTAGTAACACACGTGGAGCCTAACCCGGCATACGTCTCGCATAGCACAGAAATTGTTATTCAAAAGGAAGAGGCCGTTGCTGGAAAGCAAGCTGATAAAGCACTAGAAGTCGCCGACGCTTCTGCTGAGGCCAAGGAGCCACCTGGCCATTTCCTAATGGTTGCCGATGCCAGACCTCGGGATGTCGGCCGCTCTATTGTGAGGGTTCCTGTTAGGGTGATGAAGAAGTTGGGGATTGAGCCTGGGGATTATGTGGAGATTATTGGGAGGAAGTCTGCCTACGCCCAGGTGTGGCCCGCCTACCCCGAAGACGAGGACAAGGAGGTTATTAGAATGGACGGTATTATTAGACAAAACGCGGGGGTGGGGATAGGCGACACAGTCAAGGTGAGGAAGGCCGTGCTTAAAGCCGCCCAGAGAGTGGTGCTAGCCCCCACAGAGCCGGTCCGGGTAGACCCCGAATATCTCAAAAAACAGATACTACTAGGCAAGCCAGTAGCCAGAGGACAAGCCATAGACGTACCCTTCTACGGAGGCGCCATTAGATTCGTAGTGGTCCAGGTGCAGCCGGGGCCCGCGGCGTACGTCTCCATAGACACAGAGGTGACTGTGCGCGAGGAGCCGGTGAAGGAGGCTGAGCTCACAATCCCCAGGGTCACCTGGGAGGATATTGGTGATTTGGAGGATGCTAAGCAGAAGATTCGTGAGCTTGTGGAGCTTCCTCTTAGACATCC